>JAYVQD010000291.1:0-25355 GCA_043777275.1 Nitrosomonadales bacterium | reverse complement strand
CCGGGTGGCTGGAACGTTGGGACACGCTATTCATCAAGCGGGAAACGCTGAAAACGCCACCAGGGCTGCCGCCGCGGCGGCGCGCAAAAGCATCGCTTTCGCTATCGCCATCGCCATCGCTAAATCGCGGGCCGTCCCGGCTGCGCATAGGTGCGCTCACGCTGTTGCTGACAGCGCACACAGCGCTTCGCGGTGGGATAGACGGCGAGGCGTTCGTACGCAATCTCGTCGCCGCAGTCGATACAAATACCGTAAGTCTCCTTTTTTATGCGCTCGTGCGCCGCCTCGATGTCGCGCAATTCGATAATGTGGCGATCAATGATTTCTGTCTCAACATCGACCAGCGCGCTGGCGAGCGCTTCATCGGCGGTGTCGGTCACCGAACCCGCGAGATCACGATAATGCTGCGTGTCGGAGGCAGCCAGCTCCTCGCGCACGCGCGCCGCCAGAAAGCGTGTGCGATCCAGCAATCGTAACGTCAGCTCCTCGACTTCCCGTTCCTGCAGATGTTTCATGGTGTTCCTCCGAAACTCGTTGCCAATCGATGCTAGCGCACGGGGTCGTTCCAGGATTGATCCAGATCAATACGGCGCGTCCCGTAATTGGGTGTACTGGCGTGGCATACCGCCCTCACGAAACGGCAAAGTAATCATGGCAGCAGGGGTTCTACCCGCAAAACCGGCGGCGCTCATTGCAGCACTGCGCGATCCTGCGCGCTACCCGCATCCGGTGCAGCGTATCGACGTGCTGGAAACCCATATCTCGTGGGTGATGCTGACCGGGCAGCATGCCTACAAAATCAAGAAGCCGGTTAACCTGGGGTTTCTCGATTTCACCACGCTGGAGGCGCGCCACCATTACTGCGACGAGGAGCTGCGTCTGAATCGCCGGTTTGCGCCCGCCATGTACGAGGCGGTGGTGACGATCACCGGCAGCACCGATAATCCAACCATCGAAGGCAGTGGCCCCGTCGTCGAGTACGCGGTGAAAATGCGCGAGTTTGCGCAAAGCGCGCTGGCAAGCCGCCTGCTGGAGGACGGCGCGCTGACCACGGCATACATCGATGCCCTGGCCGCGCGCGTCGCCGCGTTTCATGCCGAAACGGGCGTTGCCGCGTGCGGCTGTCCGTACGGTTCACCCGAAGCGGTGATTGCGCCTGCGCGCGACAATTTCACGGCGTTGAGCACCCTGCTTGCGGACGCCGCCGATCAGGCGCGCTTAACCGAACTGCGCACCTGGACCGATCACGAATACCACACGCACTGGACACGCTTTGGCGCGCGCCAGACGGAAGGCTATGTGCGCGAATGCCACGGTGATCTGCATCTGGGCAATATCGTCATGCTCGACGGTGAGCTCACGCCGTTCGACTGCATCGAATTTAATCCCGCGCTGCGCTGGATCGATGTGATGAGCGAGGTTGCCTTTCTGACGATGGACTTGATGGATCGTGGCCGAGCCGATATCGCCAACCGTTTTCTAAACGCTTATCTGGAAGCGAGCGGCGATTACGACGGACTCGATGTGCTGCGCTTTTATGGGGTGTATCGCGCGATGGTGCGCGCCAAGGTGCATGCACTGCGCGCCACGCAGGACGACATCGCCGCCGCCGAGCGCGCGCGTTTGCTCGTCACCAGCCGCGGCTATGTCGAACTGGCACAGGCGTGCGCCCTTGGCACCTATGGTGTCCATGGTACGCAGAGCGCTCGGCCCCCGATCATTTTGATGCATGGCCTGTCCGGTTCAGGCAAAAGTATCATCGCGCAGGCACTGGCGGAGTACACCGGCGCCATCCGCCTGCGATCCGATATCGAACGCAAACGCTTAAACAGTCTTGCGCCGCTTGCGCGTTCTGGTGCCGCGCTTGCGTCAGACATTTACGCGAAAGAACGCACGCTTGCCACCTACCAGCGGCTGCTCGATCTTGCGCGCGGGGTGACGAACGCCGGCTATGCGGCAGTCGTCGACGCCACCTTCTTGCAGCGCTCGCAACGTGACCTGTTCCGCCAGCAAGCGAAGGCGCAGCGCATCCCTTTTGTCATCGTCGATGTGACGGCGCCCGAAGCGCTATTGCGCACACGGATTCATGCACGGCTGGCGGCGGGCACCGACGCCTCGGAAGCAGATCAGGCGGTACTCACGCACCAGCTTGCGCGGCGCGAGGCGCTCAGCAGCGATGAGTCATCCGCGGTGTTGCGCGTAGACACCTCCGGCACGCATGCGCAAGCGACCCTGCTCGCGGCATGCGAGGCGCTGCGCGAGCGGCTTGTGGCAGAATCCGGGATGTAAAATAGTTATTTGAAAACAAATACTTAAGATGAGTCATCCTTCACCGCATCCGTTTTCGGCGTTGTCATCACCACCACCGATGTCCATCTTGCTCGCGGCATCGGAGACGGTTTACGCAAGAATGCACATGGCTGGCATGACGCACCACGCACAGGTTTTCTTACCGCGCGCGGCACTCGCCGGCACCTGCGCGCCGGCGCAGTGTGGCGTTATGCATTTTCATCAACTGCGTCCTCCACATCTTCGCCGTCCGCTGCGGGCTCCACCTTCGAGCTTGATCGGCGTCGGCGCGCCCCGGCCTGTCGCGTGCGGGTTTCGCCGCGACGCATGTGCAGGTAGTCCTCCAACTGCCGCTTCGCGGCATCAAAAGCGTCGCGCAACGCGACATAGATATCCTCGTCGTGTTCGTGATTGACCACGATTTCGCGCCCCGGCACCGTGATGTCCAGCCGCACCACGAATTGACGGCCCTGATGCTGGTGTTTGTGTGGCGCGTCCACTACCACTCGGCATGCGGTCATTTGCGCGCAGTGCTGTTCGAGTTTGGCGGCCTTGGCGCGTATATGCTCGTCGAGCGCGGGCGAGTGCGGCATATCGCGCACGGTAATTTGGAGGGGGCTTTGCATAGGGGTTCCCGTCTGAGTAAGTGCCACTATTGTGATTGCTTGCCATCCATGCTATGCGCGGCTGTGGTATGGGCATTGATCCATATCAACATGCGGTTGAAGCCATAACCGCCACGCATCGCGGCAATGATGAATTTAATTTTTTAAAAACAAATGCTTACGAACATTAACGAATATTTTATGATCCGGTGCGCCGAAGGGCTGCTTCAATCCGCCCGCCCGTCGGTCTTGTAATCGAGTGGCCAGCAACGCATCAAGCGCTCGATCACGTTGTAATCCAGACCGCGCGAAAAGTAGCGCCACACCGGCTGTGACTTGTCGAATCTGCCGAGGCAATCAAAGCGCACGGCCACGCTACCCATCCCCAGTTCGGCGTCGGCATAGCGGCGGGCTTGCTCCGCGGCATGGGCATCTTCTGGATACACCAGCCATTCGCGCGCGAAGGCGAACTGCAACGGATCGAGCGAGCGCGCCACCGCCTCTTCAACCTGCAAAGCGGGATCGAGCACCGCTTGCCGCGCGTCGTGGTCATGCGTCCACCCGCCCATCAAGTCGCCGCCCGTGGTGGTCAGGAACGCCTGCTCATGCGTGGTGTAGTAGTTCTCGAGCATGAAGAACGCCGGCGGGTATTCGAGGTTGGCATCGCGCCCCACCCACCAGCCGTAAACGTCATCGCCCCGCGCCCGGTAAACCACCGCGCAAAGTAATCCGCCGCCGCGCGGCGCATAGGCGAGAAAGCATTCGGAATCGGGATGTGTTTTCATGGCGCCGCGTGTCGTTTTCGCTAGACTACCCTCAACTGCCCGCTTATCATTGATGTGGATCAACCCGGTGGAAACTCGCTTCGACACACTTTCGCCATGGCAGCCGATGTGACCAAAGCAACGGAAGCGACTCCGCATGAACTCCCCCGCACGGTAGTGATGCTGGGGTTGGTCAGCCTCACCATGGACATCTCGTCGGAGATGATTCATGCGCTGCTGCCGCTGTTCCTGGTGACGGTGCTCGGCGCCAGTGCGTTGTCGGTCGGCATCATTGAAGGCATCGCCGAAGCCACTGCCGCCATCGCCAAGGTGTTTTCCGGCGCGATCAGCGATTGGCTGGGCCGCCGCAAACCGCTGTTGTTGCTGGGCTATGGCCTCGCCGCGCTGACCAAACCACTGTTCCCGCTCGCCACCGGCATCGGCGAGGTGCTCACCGCGCGCCTCATCGACCGCATCGGCAAAGGCATACGCGGCGCGCCGCGCGATGCGCTGATCGCCGATGTCACGCCCTCGCCCTTGCGCGGCGCGGCCTATGGCTTGCGTCAATCGATGGATACCGTCGGCGCATTCGCCGGGCCGCTGCTGGCGCTGCTGTTGATGGCGGCGAGCGCCAACAACTTTCGGCTGGTATTCTGGATCGCGGTGATTCCCGCCTTCGTGTGTGTTGCGCTGATCGTGTTCGGCGTGCGCGAACCAGAGCACGAAACTGAGCGCAAGCGCCCTCACGCCGTGCGCCGATTCCCGATTCATCGTCAGGAAATCGCGCGGCTGCCGCAGCTATTCTGGCAAATCACCGCGCTCGGCGCGGTGCTGACGCTGGCGCGCTTTTCGGAAGCGTTTCTACTGTTGCGCGCGGAGAACGTCGGACTTGCCGTGACCTGGGCGCCGCTGATGCTGGTGGTGATGAATGCGGTGTACGCGGCCAGCGCGTATCCGTTGGGCAAACTCTCCGACAAGATCAACCGCAAGCTGCTGCTGGCAGGGGGCATCGGCGTCCTGATCGCCGCCGATATTACGCTGGCACTGGCCGCGAATGCGTGGACCGTCGGCGCGGGCGCCGCGTTATGGGGGCTGCACATGGGCGCCACGCAGGGCATCATGACCGCGCTCGTGGCGGATACCGCGCCCGACGATCTGCGCGGCACCGCGTTCGGACTGTTTAATCTCATCACCGGCGTCGCCCTGCTTGCCGCCAGCGTCATCGCCGGTGGCTTGTGGACACTGTTCGGTCCGGCGATGACGTTCTATGCGGGCGCATTGTTTGCAGCGCTCGCGCTGGCCGGCTTGCTGGTAACGGCACGTCAAACCTCGGTGCCACGCGTCTGATCGCCGGCACGGCGTGACTACGGGCGTTTGCAGCGCACGCATTCTGCACATTGGCATTAATTTAAAAACTGTTTAAAAACAAGTAGTTAAATACTTTTCGTCTTCAGATGCCACCGCGCGCGCGACGGGTCCCCTCGGGTTGATATATGTCAAAGCCCGCACACGGACTCGCGCCTACGATTGCACTCATCGTGTGCCACGCCGCATCGGCACGCCAATGGAACGCAACCAAGGCGGAACAAAAATGGCAGCCAAACTCATCAAGTTTCGTGACGACGCCCGTCAAAGTATCGTCGAAGGGCTGAACACGCTCGCTGACGCGGTAAAGGTCACGCTCGGCCCGAAGGGGCGCACGGTGGTGCTGGATCGCGGCTTCGGCGCACCGACGCTAATTAACTCCGGCGTCATTGTGGCAAAAGAAATCGAACTCGAAGATCGCTTTGCGAATCTCGGCGCGCAGATGGCGAAGGAAGTCGCATCGAAAACGTCAGAGATGGCGGGCGACGGCACCACCACCGCCACCGTGCTCGCACAAGCCATCGTGAAGGAAGGCATGAAATACGTGGCCGCCGGCCTCGACCCCATGGACTTGAAGCGCGGCGTCGATAGCGCGGTCGAAACTGTGGTCGCGGAACTGAAAAAACTCTCGCGCCCCTGTGCCACCAATCAGGAAATCGCGCAAGTCGGCACCATTTCTGCCAACGGCGACAAAGCCATCGGCGACATCATCGCCAAGGCCATGGCCACCGTGGGTGACGGCGGTGTGATTAAAACCGAAGACGGTCGCGGCATGGTCAACGAACTCGAAACCGTCGAGGGTCTGCAATTCGACCGCGGCTTTCTTTCGCCCTACTTCATTAATGATGCGGAGAAACAGCGCGTGGTGCTCGACGACGTGTATGTGCTGATCCACGAAAAACCCATCGGCGCGATCCACGAACTGCTGCCCCTGCTGGAGCAGATCATCAAGGCCAACAAGCCGCTGCTGATTATCGCCGAGGATGTTACCGGCGAAGCCTTCGCCACGCTGGTCATCAATGCCATGCGCGGGCTGCTCAAGGTGTGCGCGGTAAAGGCGCCGGGCTTCGGCGACCGCCGCAAGGCCATGCTGGAGGATATCGCCATCGTCACCGGCGCCACGGTCGTCACTGAAGAGACCGGGCTCAAACTCGAAAAAGCCACACTCGAAATCCTTGGCCACGCGCGCCGCGTCGAAATTGACAAGGAAAACACCACGCTGATCGGCAGCGAAGGACAGCAACCCAAAATCAAGGCGCGTATCGCGCAGATCAAGGCGGAACTCGACAAAACCACCAGCGATTACGACCGCGAAAAACTCGAAGAACGCATCGCTAAACTCTCCGGCGGCGTGGCGCTCATCAAAGTCGGCGCGTCCACCGAACTCGAAATGAAGGAGAAAAAATCGCGCGTTGAAGACGCGCTGCACGCCACCCGCGCGGCGGTGCCGAAGGCATCGGGCCGGGCGGCGGTGTGGCGTACCTGCGCGCGGGCCTGGCGCTCGACCAACTCCACGGCGATAACATGGCGCAAAGCGCTGGCATCAAGATTGTGCGCCGCGCGCTCGAAGAACCACTACGGCAGATCGTGATAAACGCAGGGGGAGAACCCTCCGTGGTGATCGAAAAAGTGCTGCACGGCAGCGGCAACTACGGCTACAACGCCGCCACCGGCGAATACGGCGACCTGCCGGCGATGGGCGTGATCGACCCCACCAAAGTCACGCGCCTCGGTTTGCAGAATGCCGCATCGATCGCGAGCCTGATTCTCACCACCGACTGCGTAATCGCCGAAATGCCCAAAGCGGCGATGGCGCCAGCGGGCGGCGCTCCGGATTACGGCATGTAAACCTTGTACGGCCTGCACAACACCGTTCACACCGCACATTTACCCCGCCACGTGACACAGGAGATTCAATCATGAAAACCTCAGTTGCAGTGATCTTGACCAGCGTCCTGCTCGCGGCCAACGCGCTCGCCCAAACCGCGCCGCCGGAAAAAAGCCCGCCACCCGCCCCTGCCACCAAGCCCGCCATGAGCGCCATGGGAACCAAGGACATGAACAAGCAGATGTCACAGATGCAGGAGCACATGAAAAAAATGCAGGCGCAGATGGAGCGCATGCAAAAAACCACCGTACCAGCGGAACGCCAGAAACTCATGCAGGAGCATATGCAGTCCCTGCGCGAGGGCATGGGCATGTGCACGGCATGGGCGGACAACGGGGCGGCATGATGGGTAGCGACCCCAAACACCGCCAGGACACAGGACATGATGGAACGCCGCATGGACATGATGCAAATGATGATGGATCAGATGATGCAGCATCAGCAAATGTCGTCGCCGCCCTCCGCCAAATAACCCCCGCTCGGGAACTATCCTGGAGATCAAAATGAACCGCTTCAAACAGTGCGTTGTGATCTGCTGCCTCGCGGCGATCACCACCCTGCCGGCGGTAGCGGCAGAGCCCGGGCTGCTAAAAAACAGCGATCGTGGCGTAACGGTGGAAGTCACGCCACGTAACGTGATGCAGAACGCCCCGACGTGGGAATTCAAAGTCGTACTGGACAGCCATACTCAGGATTTGAACGACGACCTGACGACATCCGCAACCTTACACGATGCCCGGGGTGGTCAAACCGCTCCCGTCAGTTGGGAGGGCGCAGGGCCTGGCGGGCATCACCGCGAAGGCGTGCTTAAATTCAAGCCGATCTTTCCGCACCCGCAGTCCATAGAGCTGCGCATCCTACGTGCCGGCGAAGCGACGCCACGCTTGTTTCGATGGGAATTGAAGTAACGCCGGAGTCTGCCGTGAACACCACTTACGACCGCCGCAAACAAGCCGAGTTGCTCACTAAAGCCAGCGCGGGTGTTCTGGGTGCCGGTATTGCTCTCGTGTTTGCGGATCAGCTGCGCACTTTCGCTTACCCGTTACTGATACTGGGCATCGTTGCGCACGCTTGGGGGATGTATGAAAAACACACTATTGATTCCGCCACTCCGGCGCAGCGATCGGCATGGCATACCGTCGTTTACTGGAGTTGCTGGGCCGCCCTGATGGCCCTTGTGGTTTACGTTGCGTGGCGTTTTTTCAACTAAACCATCCATAACGGATTTAGAGAGAAAGGATTCGATCATGACCGAGCATCAACACCCCAACGAACACACGCCCTGGTACCAGAACCGCATCGTCCTGGGGCTTGCTGGATTCCTGATAGTAGCCGGATACTTTTTGGCTTCCGAACATCAAGCGCATTTCATCGCGTTCCTGCCGTATTTGTTGCTGCTTGCTTGCGCGCTGATGCACCTCTTCATGCATGGTGGTCACGATCATCACGAAAAGCACGACGGTGACACGCGAGACAAACCAGGGAAAGGAGAATGACCATGCATGAACAAACCTCCGCCTATGGCTTGTGGTCGCTGGTCATCATTAATTCACTGGTTTTTATCATCTTTGCGTTCAGCTTCACCAAGCCCGATACGCCCCGTGACTGGCGCTCGTTTGGCGCGTTCTCGGCCTTTATCGTCGCTCTGTTCACGGAAATGTATGGCTACCCGCTGACCATCTATTTCTTGTCCGGGTGGCTGTCGAGCCGTTTTCCCGGCACCGATTTTTTGACGCACGATGCCGGTCACTTGCTGGAAATCATGTTCGGATGGCGCGGCAATCCACACTTGGGGCCGTTTCATATCGCCAGCAATATTCTGATCTTTGCCGGTTTCATCGTGCTGGCCAGCGCGTGGAAGGTCTTGTACGACGCGCAACGCACGCATCGTCTTGCCACTACCGGTCTCTACGCGCGCATCCGCCATCCGCAGTACGTGGGGTTCGTACTTATTCTGCTGGGCTTTCTGTTTCAGTGGCCAACCCTGCTCACGCTCGGCATGTTCCCGATACTGCTCTATATGTACTACCGGTTGGCTATCCGCGAGGAGCAGGACATGATCGCCCAGTTCGGCGACGAGTATCGCCAATACAAGGCTCACACACCGGCGTTCTTTCCGCACCTTGGTCAACCAGCGCAATTGTCAAAAAAGTGAACCGCGCCACAGGGCGACCGAAACATGGAACGTAACATCCTTGTCTCCGAATTACCGCGACGCTCGATCGAACAGGAGCCTGTTGAAATATGCGAACACAAGGGAATCGGGCATCCCGACAGGCTCACCGATGGCGCGTGCGAGGCCGTATCTCGGGATTTGTCGCTGGCTTACCTGGAACGATACGGCCACATATTGCATCACAACCTCGATAAGGGGCTGCTGATCGCGGGCAAATCAGCGCCCCGATTCGGCGGCGGGCAGTGGCTAAAGCCGATGCGCCTCGTGATCTGCGGCGCGGCAACTCAGCCGCATGCTGATTTCAACGTATCGGAACTCGCACGCGCATCCGCGCTCGCCTCGTTGACTGCCGCCACTCAGGTTGAGGCAGAACATTTTCTGATCGAGCCGATCATTGACGAAGGCAGCGACAGCCTCAAACAGATATTTTCGAAACCCGGCACGAAACCCCTTGCCAACGACACCTCGTTCGGCGTCGGCTACGCGCCTTATTCCCGTCTCGAACGCTGTGTTTTGCTGGCAGCGGAGACACTGCACTCGCCACAGTTCAAGCTTCGCTTCCCGTCCGCCGGCAACGATTTCAAAGTCATGGGGCACCGCATCGATCACACCATCGTGCTGACCATCGCCGTGGCGTTTATCGACCGCCATGTCAGCAGCGGCAATCACTATTTCGCGATCAAGCGCGAGATGGAAGCCAGCCTGCGCGGTTGCCTGCCCGATGCCGCGGCCATTCAAATAAATACGCTGGACGATCCCCATGCGCGTGATGAGGCCGGGGTCTATCTCACCGTGTCGGGATTGAGCGCCGAGATGGGTGACTGCGGTCAGGTCGGACGCGGCAATCGTGTCAACGGATTAATCACACCCGGACGCTGCATGTCACTGGAAGCCGCAGCCGGCAAGAATCCCCTGACTCATGTCGGGAAGCTCTATAACGTACTTGCCATGCTGATGGCGCGCGACATCCATGCCGCGCTCGACACTATTGCGGAAGTGCGTGTGCAACTGCTGTCCTCAATCGGCAAACCCATTGACGAGCCACAACTCGCGGCAATTCAAGTCCGTGGCGAATCCGCTGTTTCCGAAAGTGCAAGGAAACAAGCGCGAGGCATCGCCGATAACTGGTTGAACTCGATTGAAACAATTACGCATCTCATACTGGAACGCAAAGCAGCATTGTATTGATATCACGCGACCTTGAGCCATGAACAGCACCCTTAAAATTAACGGTATACCGATCATGAATGACACGCCACGCCCGCATTCACCCCACGGCCCCGATCACCAGGCCGAACACCAACACGCGAGTCATGGGCACGGCTCGCATTTGATGCATCCCGCGACTCCACAACCCCCGCATGGCGCACAGTACACCTGCTCCATGCATCCAGAAATTCTGCGCGATGCGCCCGGCGACTGCCCGCTCTGCGGCATGGCGCTGACGCCTGTCGCCGGGAGCGGAGTTGCGGATGATTCCGATCTGCGCGATCTGACGCGGCGGTTGTGGATCGGTGTTGTCCTGTCGATTCCACTGGTAGTACTCGCGATGTCGCCGATGGTCGGCATCCACGATCTGTTGGGTCTTCAACCCCGACCGCGCGGCTGGATTGAGTTCGCGCTCGGCACGCCGGTGGTACTGTGGGTGGGCTGGCCGATCCTGCGCAAGTTCTGGCTGTCGCTTACCCATCGCGCACTCAACATGTACACGCTGATCGGTCTGGGGGTCGGTCTGGCCTACCTTTTCAGCCTGGCGGCTATATTCCAGCCGGGCCTGTTTCCGAACGAATTCCGCGAACACGACGGCGCCGTGGGCACTTATTTCGAGGCAGCCGCGGTGATCGTTACGCTGGTGATGCTCGGCGATGTGCTGCAGTTGCGCGCCATGGGTCAGACCAGTCAGGCAATACAGCAGTTGTTACGACTCGCCCCTAATCTGGCGTGGCGCCTGCTGGACGACGGCGCCGAAGAACAAGTGCCGATGGACACCATCGCGGTGGGCAATCGACTGCGCGTAAAACCGGGCGAAAAAATTCCGGTGGACGGCACGGTAATTGATGGCAGCAGCCGCGTGGATGAATCAATGATTACCGGGGAGCCGGTTCCGGTGGCCAAAGCAACGGGTGACAGAGTAACCGGCGCAACTCTCAACGGCAGCGGCTCGCTGGTGATCCGTGCCGAGCGCGTGGGGTCAGATACGTTGCTGGCCAAGATTGTGCATATGGTGGGAGAGGCGCAGCGCACGCGCGCACCGATCCAGCGGCTCGCCGATCTCATTGCTGCATGGTTCGTGCAGATCGTGGTAGCGATTGCCATCGTCACGGCACTGGTGTGGTGGGTGTGGGGCCCGGAACCGCAACTGACCTACGCGCTGCTCAACGCCATTGCCGTGCTGATTATCGCCTGCCCCTGCGCCGTGGGCCTTGCCACGCCAATCTCGATGACGGTGGCGATGGGCGAAGGCGCGCGCGCAGGGATACTGTTCCGCAATGCCGAGGCCATTGAGCGCATGCGCGACATCGACACCGTGGTCATCGATAAAACTGGCACGCTGACGCTGGGGCATCCTGCGCTGACCGATTTTGCCGTCAGTGATATAGAAGAGAACGAAGCGCTCGCCCTCGTCGCCGGCGTGGAGCAGTTGTCGGAACACCCGATTGCACTCGCCATCGTCGCGGGCGCGAAGGCGCGCGGACTGACGCCGCGCCCGGCCACGGCGTTCGAGGCCATCAACGGCCTCGGCGTGCAAGCCACTATCGACGGCAAGCGGCTGCTCGTCGGCAGCCATGGTTTTCTGACGCAGCACGGCGTTGGCACCCGGCAGTGGGAAGTACGTGCCGAGGCGTGGCGCGCCCAGGCGAAAAGCGTCGTCTTCTTCGCGGTGAACGGCATCGCCGCCGGGATAGCCGCGGTGGCCGACCCCATCAAGGACAGTACACCCGCCGCGATTGCCGCGCTTAAAAAATCGAGCATACACATCGTAATGCTTACCGGCGATTCGCACAGCACGGCGCAAGCAGTGGCGCGTCAACTCGGCATCGATGAAGCACTGGCCGAGGTGCTGCCGCAAGACAAGGCCGGACATATCAAGCGTTTGCAAGCAGCCGGCCATAAAGTCGCAATGGCAGGCGATGGCATCAACGACGCGCCCGCGCTGGCGCAGGCGGATGTGGGCATCGCCATGGGCACCGGTACCGATGTCGCCATGGAAAGCGCGGGTGTGACTTTGGTCAAAGGCGATCTGCGCGGCATCGCGCGCGCCGCCGTGCTGTCGCGCGCCACCATGCGCAATATCCGCCAGAACCTCGCCTTCGCCTTTGGCTACAACGCGCTCGGCATTCCTATTGCCGCGGGCGTGTTCTACCCCGCTTTCGGTCTGCTGCTGTCGCCGATTTTCGCTGGTGCGGCGATGGCGTTAAGTTCGGTATCGGTGGTGACCAACGCACTGCGGCTGCGCCGCAAGCATCTTTCGTGAATCACAAAATTAAGGTGCCGCCATGAACACTCGACCATTGACCATCACCCTGTTCACCCTTGCTACCCTGATGTGTGTGGGTAGCCCCGCGTACGCGCAAAACCCGGCTCGCGTAGCGGCGGCGCCTGACGTTGTGTACGTATCCGGCGGCATCGGCAGCACGTCGCGCGACGAACTCGCCGCGCGCGAAAAGGAATTCAATCCCAAATTCGTGTTCACGATCGTTGGCGCAGGCACGTATGTGTCCGATGTTGCACTGACGATCACCGGTAGCGCCGGAAAAACCCTGGCGCGACGCGTCACACAAGGCCCGCTCTTCATGGCGAAACTGCCTGACGGCGCCTACACGCTGAACGCAACCTTTCGCAGTCAAACGCAGACGCGCACGTTCCAGGTGCGCACGGGCCGCTTGCACACAGAATATCTGCGCTGGCCAGCGCGAGCGGACGAGGACTGGACGCTAACCTGGGGCGCGCCATAGCTTTCTACCCGCGGATGAACGCGAATACTCAAGGAGGCATTCCGATGAAAATGGATGATGCGCAACTGCTGAAATCCCTGGACCGGCACACCGCCGGCAGCTTACGCGAAGAACCACACGCGGCGCTGAGCGTTGAAGGCCGCCTCATGCGGCGGCTATTGCGATCCCTCGGCGATCCGCCCATGCGCATCACGCTCTGGAACGGCGAATCCGTAACGCCAGACGCAGGACAGACCGTGGGCGGCTTGCGCATCGCTGATCGCGTCACCCTGCTCAAGTTGCTGATCCATCCCAATCTGCATTTTGGCGAAGCTTACAGCGACGGCTCGATTCAGATCGAAGGCGATCTGGTGCAATTGCTCGAAACGGTCTATCGCCATCGCTCCGGGTCCAATACCCCCAATACCCCCTACCGCCGCTGGCGCAATCGCGCGGCCCGATGGATCCATCATGCCCGGCGCAACACCCCGACCGCAGCGCGCGACAATATTCATCGTCATTACGATCTGGGCAATGATTTCTACGGCTTGTGGCTCGGTCGCGAGATGAGCTATACCTGCGCCTATTTCCCTTCGCCTGATGTCACGCTGGAGCAGGCGCAAATTGCCAAGATGGATCTGGTGTGCCGCAAGCTCCGGTTGCGGCCCGGTGAAGCCGTGGTAGAGGCCGGCTGTGGCTGGGGCACGCTGGCGCTGCACATGGCGCAACACTACGGCGCGCGCGTGCAGGCGTTTAACATTTCGCGAGAACAAATCGCCTACGCCAAAGCACGCGCACGGGCGCTGGGATTGGAGGCGCGCGTGCAATTCATCGAAGACGATTACCGCAATATCAGCGGTCGCCACGATGCGTTCGTTTCGGTCGGCATGCTGGAGCACGTCGGCCCCAGTCATTACGACGAATTGGGCCAACTCATTGAGCGCTGCCTCACAGCCCACGGTCGCGGGCTGCTGCACAGTATCGGCCAAACACAACCTGCCGCTTTCAATGCGTGGATCACGAAGCGGATATTTCCCGGCGCCTATCCGCCGACACTGCGCGAAATGACCGGCATTCTCGAACCGCAGGGGTTCTCGATCATCGATGTCGAGAACCTGCGGCTGCATTACGCACTGACGCTCACGCATTGGCTGCGCCGCTTCGAGGACGCGCGCGGGCAAGTGAGCAACCTGTACGATGAACCGTTTGTGCGCGCGTGGCGCCTGTACTTGTCGGGTTCACTCGCGGCGTTCAATACCGGCCAGTTGCAATTGTTTCAGGTGCTGTTCGCGCGCGCGGGCAGCAATGAGGTGGCATGGACTCGGGCCCCTCTGTACGGCCCGCCGGAGCAGCGCTGATGTCCATGCGCTCATGCGACGTATTGATCGTGGGCGGCGGCCCTGCCGGATCGAGCTGCGCGCGGCAACTGGTGCGCGCCGGATGGGATGTGCTGGTGATGGACAAGCAGGATTTCCCGCGCGACAAGGTGTGCGCAGGCTGGATCACCCCGGCGGTTATCGACGCGCTGGAACTCGACAGCGCCGAATACGCGCAGGGCCGGGTGATGCAACCGATTCACGGCTTTCGCACCGGCCTCATCGGCGGTGCAGCGGTGGACACGCGCTATCCGCACGCGGCGAGCTTCGGCATACGACGCCGCGAATTCGATCGCTACCTGCTGCAACGCGCTCGGGCCAGACTCAAACTCGGCGAACCGATGCGCAGCATGGTGCGCGATGGGAGCGGCTGGCTGGTGAACGGCGAGATACGCACGCCCCTGGTAGTCGGTGCGGGCGGCCATTTTTGCCCGGTGTCACGCCTGCTCGGCACGCAGCCCGAACCGCGCGAAACAAAAAAAACCACGGAAACCATTGTCGCTGCACAGGAGATCGAATTTCCCCTAACGGCAGCGCAACGCAGCGAATGCCATTTCGACAACGATGTGGTGCAACTGTATTTTTGCCCGGACCTCAAGGGCTACGGCTGGTGCTTTCCGAAAGGCAATTACCTCAACATCGGCCTGGGCCGCGAAGACAACCACCACCTGCCGGAACAGGTAGAACAATTCCGCCAGTGGTTACAGCAGCGCGGGATGATCCCGCGCACGCTGCCTGGCAAATTCAACGGCCATGCCTACCTGTTGTATCCATCATCGCGCCGCAAGCTCACGGATGACGGCGTGCTGTTGATCGGCGATGCTGCGGGGCTGGCTTACCCGCAAAGCGGCGAAGGCATCCTGCCCGCAATAGAATCCGGCTTGATCGCCGCACAAGTCATACGCGATGCCGCCGGGGACTACCGGCAGCGCGAACTCGAGCCGTACCTCACGCGCCTGCGCGCGCGTTTCGGCGAACGAAATTTATCCCAGGGCGGTACGTCATGGTTGCCGCAAGCGCTCCGGCAAAAACTGGCAAAGCCTTTGATGGCAAGCGCATGGTTTGCACGTCATGTCGTGATTGACCGCTGGTTCCTGCACAATGAGCAGCGCGCGGCCTGATGCACCACGCCTCCAGCCCTCCCACCCCTCAACCGCTCACTCTATGCCCCGCGCACCAGCAACAGCGGGCAGGTAGCCAAGCGCACCACGCGTTCGGCGACGCTGCCGATCAGCAACCGGCTCACGCCGCGCCGCCCGTGGGTGGCGACCACCAATAGATCCGCTTTCCAGTCGCGCGCGGCATCGGCAATCGTCTCGGCCACGTGATAGCCGCTTGAGACAATCTCGGGCGATTGGATTTCAGGTTCGATACCCGCCGCTAACGCGCTCTTGCGCGCATGCGCAATGGTCTCATGCGCCAGCTCGCGCGTGGCCTCGATATACGCGCCCGGAAACTGCCCTGCGCCAAAGACAACCACGATGTCGATCACATGAACAATCGCAAGTTTGGCGTTTTGATCGTTGGCGAGGTTGATCGCCTCCTGCAAGCCGCGTTGCGATGTTTCGCTGCCGTCCACCGCCACCATGATTCGCTGATACATAAGGCCTCCATCGAGTTGCTATTTGTGCGCTCAATGTAGCCATACGGTGACGCTTGGCTTTGATCTACATCAAACGTGATGATTGAACGCTGCGGTAACTTGGGCGCTATTGCAAAGAATCATTCCCGCTAACAAGCCCACTCAGGAGTCAATGCTGTTCACTTAGCCGTTCGTGGTGAGCTTGTCGAACCACAAATGCCCTTCGACAGGCTCAGGGCAAACGGGCAAAGGGCTTAAGTGAACAGCATTGACTCAGGAGTATCGCCATGCGACGAACCGTGATGTTAAGTTGCGCTTTGCTTGTTGCGTCAGCCGCCAGCTTCGCTGCGGACGTCACCTACCGCAAAGACATCCAGCCGCTATGGATACAACAATGTTCGGATTGTCATGGCACGAAGTCGCCTTACCTGGGCGAGTTCGAAGAAAAGAAAAAAGCATTCGAAGACCAGGGCCAGGGACCGCGCATGGACACCTACGCCGATCTGATTTTCTACATTGGCTGGCCCGACACCGGCGCGCTCATGCGCAGGCTCGATGACGGTAAAGCCGCCACCGACGGCAAGCCGGGCAATATGTATCGATACCTGGGCGGCACCACGGAAGAGCGTCAGAAAAACCTGAACCTGTTCAAGGAATGGGTGGGCACGGACGCATGGAAACACAACCGCTGGCAAGCGCGCGGCAAAGTGCCCGCCATTACCAAAGAGGAAATGGACCGGATTAAAGTAAAATATTAGTTGCCCTGTCCGTGTTCGCGACTTTCCCGCTTTACCAGCGGCAGCGCCGCAACCGAGCTGCCCAGTTTGTCGCTGCGCTTTGCCAACTCGGACGCGAACACCACCACTGCGGCGGTAAGCAGGTACTTCGTGATGATCCACGCCATGAGGTCGCGCGCCTGACGATGCGCTTTACGATTTAGCGGTACACCACCACCGGTATCGTCGAATGCGACAGCACGCGCATGGTTTCGCTGCCGAGCATGAACTGCTTGAAGCCGCCGTGTCCGTGCGAGCCCATCACGATCACATCGCACTCGTGTTTATTCGCGGCATCGATGATGGCCTGGTACGGTGCGTCGCCGAAATCATGCACCGTGTTGCACTGGACACCCGCTGTGCCGGCTTGCGCGCAAATTTGATTGAGCACCGCCATGGAGCGTTCGGCAATCTGCTCCTCCCAGCGCTCGCGAATGACCTGCACCGTGGGTACCACGAAGCCGTCCTGAAAATGCTGCCGGTACGTCGGAGACACCAGAATCGCGGTCAATTTCGCATTGCACAGCTTGGCCAACTCGATGCCCTTCCGTGCGGCGAGCATCGAGATTTCGCTGCCGTCCACCGGGGTCAATACATGGGTAAACATAACGCCTCCTTTTTGGGTTGGTATTCAGTCGTGGTTCTGTGCGGCGCCGATCACCTGCTGCAAGCCGGCGGGATCGAGGATGTGCAGTTTGCGGTTATCAACGTCGATCAGCCCGATCTTTTTGAGGCGCGACAAACAGCGGCTCACGGTTTCCAGTGTGAGGCCAAGGTAGTTGCCGATGTCTTCGCGCACCATGGGCAGGCTGAATTCGTGCGGCGACAGACCGCGCGCCTTGAAACGCTGCGCCAGATTGAGCAGGAACGACGCCACGCGCTCGCCGGCCTGCATGCGGCCCAACAACATCATGACGCCCTGGTCTCGCACCAGCTCGCGGCTCAACAAGCGTTGCACGTAATCTTGCACGGGCTCGGCCCGGCGCGACAATTGCATCAGGCCTTGATACGGTATTGCGCACACCCACGACGCTTCCAGCGCAACCGCTTCGCTGGGATGAACGCTGGCGCCTATGGCATCAATGCCGATGCTGTCACCCGCCAGATGAAAGCCGGTGATCTGTTCGCGTCCGTCGGAGAGCATCATGACCGACTTCAGCGCGCCGGTCTTGACATAGTAGAGGTGGTTGAAGGTGTCGCCGGCACGGTAGAGGCGTTCGCCCATGGCGAGGCGTTTGTGCTGAGACACGAGGCCGATAAATTCGTTGCGCTCGCCCGCGTCCAGTCCCTCAGGAACGCAAATGACGTTAAGGCGGCAGTAGTCGCAGGAACTCTTGCGCGCCACCGGCTCAACCGCGCGCAGATGCGTGCGCATCAGCGGTATCACGCCCGGAAGGAACGGCGCCGGGGCGATCTGGGGTTGCGTTTGCATGGTCAGTCTCCATTGGGTTGAGGTTCAACAAACCGTGTTCGAGCGCGTGACTGAACTGTAGGCGCGCGCAAACTTCGGCGGTATCAGCGCAGGCTTAAAGTGAGATGCGGCATTTGCCCGGCGCGACTAGGCATTGCGCCGGGAGGGGGTAGGAATAGTCCTACACGCGCTATGCGCAGCGGAACAAACGCCGCTTGGGCACAGGATAAAAAATACTTTATAAACAAATACTTATGATTTTTCCCGGACAAGCCACTGCCGACCTTCTCATAGCGCAGTGCGGGTCAGGCTGTTCGGGTCGTCCTTATCGTCACGGGGCAGCACGTCGCGAATATCCCGCGCCTCGCCAGCGTTTCTGCGCTGCAGGCAGACACTGACGTCCCCAATCCCTGCTCCCTTTTCATCTGCTTTTTCGAACCTGACGGTGACTATAGATCGGTTCTCTCACCGTGTCCGGCATGATGCTACGCACCGCTCAACCAGCCAGACCCAGACCCTCATGCCTGCCATACGTTGCTGCTTTTCATAGTTAAACGTTACGCACCTTTCCATTGAACGGCTTTGATCCAGGACAAAGGATTCACTCATAAATTGATCGTTATTCACACCAACGCAACACCCAATAGCAACCCGGCCGTGGAGGCAAAAAAAGCGAGCGCGCAGTGCCGCGCCAACGCGGTGCTGCCCGCGGCGAGTGTGATCGCGAACTTGAAAACACTATTCGCCACATAGGCAATGACGATAGCCATCACCGCCGTGCGCGCGTCGATCTTGCCGGTATTGAGCAGTTGCAGGCTCGACAAACTGATGGCGTCTACATCGGCGACCCCTGACACGGCTGCCATCGCGTAAAGGCCGCTGCTGCCCCACACTTGCGACAGCCACGCCGCGCCGAGCAATACCCCTGCGTAGACCACACCAAAGCCCGCCGCCACGCGCAACTGCGTGGGGTTTTTTACCTCCGGCAGATGCAGGTCTTCGCCGCCCGCCGCCGCGCGCGTTTGCCAACGCACCGGCAGCAGCCCGCACGCCACGCCCGCCGCCAACACCGGCAACAACTGCGGCAACACGTCCGGCGCCGCAATGCTGCCGATCACCGCCAGGCGCAGCAGCACGATCAGATTGGCGATGGTAATCACGGCAGCGGCAAGCTGCGTCATTTCAGGACGCGTAGCACTGTGCCGCGCGTAGACCAGCGTGGTGGCGGTGCTCGACACCAGCCCGCCCAGCGCGCCGATCAGCGGCAAACTGCGTTTCGCCCCCGCGAACCGCAGCACGAGATAACCAGCCAGACTCACACCGGAGATCAGCACTACCATCAGCCACAGGTGATAGGGATTCAGCGCCTGATACGGCCCGTATCCGCGATTCGGCAGCAGTGGCAGCACGATGAAGGTAAGCACCGCGAATTGCAGCATGCTGGAAATGTCACCCGGTGCCAGCCGCCCGGAGAAACCGTGCAGTTCGGTCTTGAAGTGCAGCAACACGGTGGACGCGATGGCCAGCCCCACCGCATGCTGGGTGTGGCCGTACCACACCATCACACCCAACACATAACACAGCAGCACCGCGATCACGGTGGTGGTGCCGGATTCGCCTTCGGGCAGCTTTTCACCGGCATAGGCGGCAATAATCATCGCGCCGGTGAGCAACAACCCGGCTGCCACGATCCACGCCGTTTGGGTGGTCTGCGCGAGCAGCCCGCATATCGTGCCGAACAGCGCCACCAGCGCGCAGGTGCGCAGCCCCGCCTTGGCGATAGGGTTGCGCTGGCGCTCAAGGCCGAGCAGCAGCCCTATCCCAAGGCTGGTCATGAACTGCAAGGGCACTTGCAGTTCTCTCAGGAACTCCGGTGACGTGTTCATGCCGCTACCCTACTGCCCTGTCCGGGCACGCGACTTGACCTGGATCAAGCACCGCATGCCGCCGCCGCGCTATGGTGAAGCCGGATTACCTGCCGCTAAACACGCGCCCCACCTGGATGGTTTCCATGGCCACGCCGCCGTTACATGCAGTTCCTTTCGACCTCAAGCGACTGCGCGGCGCGTGCTCGTCGTGCGGGGTGCGCGAGCTGTGTCTTCCCGCCGGCCTCGACCTGCGGTCGATCAACACGGTGGACCGGCTCATCGACCAGCGGCGCGCGCTCGCACGCGGCGAGGTTCTGTTTCGCCACGGCGCCGCTTTGCAATCCCTGTACGCGGTTCACACGGGATTCATGAAAACCAGCGTGCCGCACCCTGACGGCGGCGAGCAGGTGACCGGATTTCACATGCCGGGAGATTTATTGGGGCTGGACGCCCTCGGCGACGGGCGCCACCTGTGCGACGCGGTTGCGCTGGAGAGCGGCGACGTGTGCGAAATACCGCCTCAAATACTGGAACGCCTGTCGCACACCATTCCTTCATTGCAGCAGCACTTTCACCGCATTCTGAGCCGCGAAATCGTGCGCGATCACCACATGATGCTGTTGCTGGCGAACCTGCGGGCGGAAGAACGGCTCGCCGTCTTTCTGCTCAAACTGTCCCGGCGCTATGCCGCGCGCGGCTATTCACCGACCGAGTTCGTGCTGTGCATGACGCGCGCGGATATCGGCAGCTACCTTGGACTGACCGTCGAGACCGTGAGTCGCGCGCTCTCACAGATGTGCGCCGGCAGGTTGATCGAGGTCAGCACCCGCCATATCCGCATCATCGGCATGGAGCGGCTAAAATCAGCCGCGGCCCGCGCACCGGAATAACTCGGTGATTTCCGCTTCCGCGTGTTCAACATCTTCCTCGCATATGCCGCCGGGTTCGAGCTTGTGATAGCGGTCTGCATGAACATAGGCAGGGTCATCCGCCAGAGCGGCGTACTCCATCTCGTCTATTTCCAGAATCGCAGGCTCCGGCATGTGGCTATGTCGTGAAACCCGTGCGAGGCGCTTATTCGTTTTGGACCCGGTAGGGGTGCGTGGTTGCGACGGCATGTTGGCTCCCGTTGGCGGTTATTGAAACCTTATTGAAACATCCTGCACCGGGCGAGCACACCGGCTTGAAAAACCACCGTTGCCGCGTCACCCTGAATCCATGCTATGACCCCGCTCGCGCCGTGCCTTGACTTAGATCAAGCGTGCCGCGCGCAGCACAATCCGCCTTGCACTTGATCGAGATCAAAGCACGTTTCATGCGAGCGGTTAGGCTGTGCATTAGGTATTAGGCAGGACTTATTCGCAACACCAGGCAACGCAAGGAGATGACAGAAAAATGTTTAAAAACATACTCATACCAACAGACGGTTCGGCGCTGTCGCGAAGGGCCGTTAAGGCTGGCGTTCAGCTTGCAAAAAAGCTCGGTGCGCGGGTAACGGGGTTTTATGTGGCGCCCGACTTCCGCATAGAAGTGTATGACGACATGGTCTACCTGCCGCCCGCTCTGCTGAACCCAAAGGCGTATGCGGCAAGCGCCCGGAAAACGGCACAACGCCATCTGGAATTTGTCACCAAGACCGCGATGCAGAACCACGTAACCCGCACCTGCTATTACGTGTTGAGCGATTCCCCGGCCGATGCCATTGTAAAGGCGGCGCGCAAATACCAATGCGATCTGATCTACATGGGCTCGCATGGCCGCAGCGGACTGACCAAACTGCTGCTGGGCAGCCAGACCAGCAAGGTACTGGCCTTGACGCGCATCCCGGTGGTGGTGCATCGCTAAATTAGATTGAATTGCGTTTGAACACCTGTTTGAACACTAACCCAAGGAGAGCGACATGAGCGTACAAACGGAAAGACTGGTAACCGACGTCAAAGTGCTGGTCAACGACACTGAAGAACTGGTGAAGGCCACCGCCGCGCAGGCAGGCGAGAAGATCGTGGAAATTCGCGGCCGCGCGCAGCAAGCGGTGAACAATCTGAAACCGCAGTTGATAAAGATTGAGACTGCGGCGGTGGAAAAAGCCAAAGCTACGGCCACGGCGACCGACGCGTACATCCATGACCATCCGTGGACCGCGATCGGCGTATCCGCAGGCGTCGGATTAGTCATTGGCTTGCTCATTGGGCGGCGTTAGCCGCTATCGTTGCGCCATGGCTTGGCGGTGCTCCCCGTCGCCGAGCGGCTGTACGCCGCGCGTGCTTGCTTGCAGCGTTGCGGTTGATCGGCGGCATGCAAGTGACGCAACTCGCGGCGAGCGCGGAGGCATCGTCTATCGCAATTACCCGTCCGCAACACGAAGAGGTCGTCCACGACAATACCGGCGCGGTGCGGGTCGCGATCTCGCTGCAAGGCGCGGCGTTTGCTGCGGGCAACCGTCTGCGTATTCTGATCGACGGCAATCCGTACGGGTCAGACCGCCATACGCTCATGTTCAGCCTCGACAAGGTCGAGCGCGGCACACACGCGCTGCAAGTGCAACTGATCGATGGCAGGGATAGTCTGGTCGCCGAGTCCCCCACGGTTAATCGCCCAGATATCACCGGCGAGTATCAGCAGGCCCAAGAGACTGTGGTATCCGAGATCCATCGTTGATCCTCCTTTTATGCTATGCCAAAGATGGTCAATCTGCGACGTTTCACTCTGTGTCTCTGATGGTTAACAGCCCAATCCCCCCGCTTGTGCGCCCACCGCAGCAGCGAATCCTGGCACTAGCATGGCGGTGCCGAACGCCGTGCCGGTGGGCTTACTTCTCAACATCCTGTTGCGGCAATAGCGCCCAGCATCACTTGAGCCGCATGTCGTTCCTGACGGTTTTCACCCCCGGAACGCCGCGTGCAACCTCGACCGCTCTGTTGATATCGGCACGGGAATTGACGAAGCCGCTCAACTGAACCGTGCCCTTGAAAGTTTCGACGTTGATCTCGGCCGATTTCAGCGATGGTTCGTTGAAAACAGCGGCCTTTACTTTGGTAGTAATGACGGTATCGTCGAAGTACTCTCCCGTGCCCTCCTGCTTGGACGTTCCAGCACACCCAAGCAGTGTAGCCAGCAAAACGATGAAGATAAATGCAATGGATCTATTGAATAATTTCATGGCCACGCTCCTTATCCGTATCGTTACCGGTCGGCGGCAGAAATCTGCCGCGCTTCGCCTGTATCGATACATGCAGGCACTATGTATTCCAAGATACATAAGGCGTTTGACCTAAATCAATCGTCATGCGGTATGGGAGGGATACAATTAACTTTCAGATTAATCCGATGTTCTTCTGCTCTTTTCGAGGAGGAACAAATGCAAAAGCACGCAAGTTACTTGCTTCGACCGAATCCGTTGACGCACTTCGCGTCGATTGACGGCAAGCGTGTCGAATTTATGCAGCATTCACCACGAAAAAATCGCCTACTTGCAGCGTTGCCACCGGAAGACTATGAGCGCCTGCTGCCCGATCTGGAATTCGTCCCACTGCTGCTGGGTCGTTGCGTTTACGAGGCAGACGAAAAGGAAAGTTACCTGTATTTCCTCACCGAGGGCATCGTTTGCCGGCTCCACATGCTGGAGGACGGAACATCGGCAGCATTCGCGGTCACGGGTAATGAAGGGGTGATCGGCATCGCGGCGTTTCTGGGCGGCGAAAGCACGCCGGCCGATGCACTGGTGGTGAGCAGCGGCTACGCTTACCGGCTGCGGGTGGAGCGGCTGAAAAATGAGTTAGCGCACCACGAGCCGTTGCACCATCTACTGCACCACTACACCCAGGCGCTGATCGCGCAAGCCGGGCAGATTGCGGTTTGCAACCAGCACCATTCTCTCGAACAACGACTGTGCATGTGGATACTGTTATGCTTCGACCGGTTGCCCTCGAACGAGCTTGCGATGACGCAGGAACTGATCTCCAATATGTTGGGTGTGCGCCGCGAAGGCGTCACACAGGCTGCTGGAACGCTGCAAAAGGCAGGATTGATCCATTCCACCCGTGGCCATATCTCAGTGCTGGATCGTCCGAAGCTGGAAGCACAGGCATGCGAGTGCTACTCGGTAGTGAAGCGGCAATACGATCGTTTGCTCGCTTCGTAAAGCAGACGAAGAAATCAAGTCTCAATGCTGTACGCCTATTGAGAAAGGCAACATGAGGAGGCTACGCTATTGCGGAGCAAGTCATGGCGCAAACCAAGGCAGTGCTGGGTGCCGGCGCACGGCAGAGTGACAACCTCAGCCGCTATCGACCAGACAGACGTTTGCACTTTTACGTTAAACAAACGGTATTGGCACCTAGCCCCCCGCCGCATTCGCGGGCGCATCCACCAGCTTGTGTTCGATGGCATAGCGGATGAGTTGCGCTTGATTGCTCATGCGCATTTTTTCAAGGATGCGGGTCTTGTGGGTGCTCACGGTCTTCGGGCTCAACACCAGTTCAGCGGCAATTTCCGTCGATGATTTGCCGCTGACAATCAGGCGCAGCACCTGAAACTCGCGGTCGGATAGCTGCTCGTGCGGGGCCGCCGCTGTATCGCCACGCAGGTTGTGGAACAACGCCTCGGTCACGGCCGCCGATACGTACACGCCGCCAGCGGCGATTTTGCGGATCGCGCTCACCAGTTGATCGCTCGCGCTCTCCTTGTTGAGGTAGCCGGAAGCACCGGCGCGAATCGCGCGCACCGCATATTGATCTTCACCGTACATACTCAGCACCAGCACCGGCAGTTTAGGGCGCACTTCCTTGACCAGCTTGATGAGTTCGATGCCGCTGCGGCCGGGCATCGACATGTCGGTGACGAGTACGTCCCACGCCTGATCGCGCACCATCTTCAGCACGTCGTTGCCATTGGCGGCTTCGCCCGCCACCACCAGATCATCGCACTTGGCGAGGATCTGCTTTAACCCTTCGCGCACAATGGTGTGATCGTCCGCCACCAATACTCGTATCATGAAGCGCCTCCTTCGACTCTGCCGAAAATCGGAATCACCGCCTCGATCTGCGTGCCTTTTTGCGCGGCACTGCTCACCGTCAACTCGCCGCCCAGCACATACGCGCGCTCGCGCATGCCGAGCAAGCCGAACGACCGCTCTTTGCGGGTGTCGGCTTCGATGAATCCTTTGCCGTTATCGCTGATGCGCACCACCACGCGTCCGCTACGGCGCCGCACCTCAATGCCAACCCAGTCTGCGCCGGCATGCCGTGACACGTTGGTCAGCGCCTCCTGCACGATGCGGAAAATCGCCGTGGCGGCATCGCCATTCATACCCAGATCCTCA
>JAYVQD010000290.1:0-25395 GCA_043777275.1 Nitrosomonadales bacterium | reverse complement strand
CCACTTGATCCGCGTTATCTGGGCGCTCGTGAAGAGCGGCAGAACATACGAGGATCGTTCAAAAACTGCTTGAAATTTCTAGCGGGATGTTCAAGTCTAGCAAAGTAGCATTTCCCGAAACCATCCCTCGTTAAGTCGTAGCGGATTCGTTCTCTTTCACCGCATACACATTGGCGATATCGGTCAGGCCCTTGAACTCAATGGCGTTGCCGCAGCCGTCGCTGATTGTCATCAGCATTTGCTCGCGCACGGTGCCGGGTTGGGTGATGCTGGGTTTGTTGATCCATGCCGCGCCCAGTTGTTCCGCGCGTTTGGCGGTTTTCTGAAAATCATCGAGGGTCATCACCACGCCGAAGTGACGCAGCGGCGTGGACAGCGCACCGCCGATTTTGCGGCCCTTGTCGCCGACCACATCTTCCGGCGCGAGATGCGCAACGATGTGATGGCCGAAAAAATTGTAGTCCACCCGGCCCTTCAGCTTGCGGCCTTCGGGGCATTGCAGTATCTCGCCGTAAAACTTGCGTGCCTGGTCGAGGTCGCTGACGGCAAACGAAAAATGAAAAAGAGTGGCGCTCATGAAAGTCTCCTGTGTGAAATGGGGCGGACGACGGGACAACGGGCTGGGGACAAAAGCATGCTACGCCGACAATGGGTGACACGCAAACGCCGCGCACGTTCCCTTTCGGCGCACTGTCGACGCACTGTCAACTCACTCCGGTTTGATGCCGGCCGAACGAATGACCTTGCCCCATTTGTCGATTTCGCTGCGGATGAATTCCGCAAATTGTGCTGGTGTGCTGGTTACCACCTGTAAACCGGCGGCGGCGAGACGCTCTTTGGTTTCGCGTTCGTTGAGGATGCGCAGGGTTTCGCGATTGAGCCGTTCCACCACGACGGCGGGCGTCTTGGCGGGGGCGAGAAGACCTTGCCAGTCGGTGACTTCAAATCCCGGCAGACCGTTTTCGGCCACAGTGGGAATATCCGGCGCGGCGGGCGAACGTCTTGCGCCGCCGACGGCAATCGCACGCAGCTTGCCGCTTTTGGCGAACGGCAGCGATGAGGGCATGCTGGCAAACGACAAAGACACCTGTCCCGCCACCAGATCGATCATGGCGGGGCCGCCGCCTTTGTACGGTAGATGCACCATTTTCACTTTGGCCAATTGATTGAACAATTCGCCCGCGAGATGCGGCGCGTTGCCGATGCCGCTCGAGGCAAATATGAGGTTTCCGGGTTTACTCGCGGCAAGGGCGATCAGTTCTTTGACGTTACGCACCGGCACGGAAGGATGTACGACCAGCAGGTTTTCCACATTGCCGGTGAGCGTGATGGGCGCGAAGTCGCGCGTGGAATCGTGCGGCACGGATTTAAACAGCGACACGTTGACCGACATCGCGCCGATGGTGCCCATAGTGAGCATGTAGCCATCCGGCGCGGCGCGCGCCACCAGTTCATTGCCGATCATACCGCTCGCACCGGGGCGATTTTCAACGATCACCTGTTGGCCGAACGTTTCGCCGAGTTTCGCGCCGAGTACGCGTCCCATCAGGTCCGTGCTGCCGCCGGGCGGAAAGGGGACGATGAGGCGTATGGATTTGGTGGGATAGGTTTGCGCGTGCGCAGCGGCAGGCAGGCCTGCGATCATCACTGCGGCGGCTGCGGACAGAATGCGAGCAAGCATCGTTATCTCCGGCTGGTCAGCTAGAATCATGGCGGCTGTTTTATGAGGCGGCTCAATTATAGTCGCCTTCACCGTCGCAACGAGCCGCGCGAAAACCGAGGATCAAACCATGCAACGCTGGCATAACCCGAATGTTATTTCCTTTGACCGCAGCGTCGCAGATTTTGCGACAGGCCGCGATACGCCGCGCCAATTTCTCGAACGCTGCCTGGACGTGATTGCCGCGCGCGACCCTGCCGTCAAGGCGTTTGTCACGCTGAATATCGACGCCGCGCGCAAGGCCGCCGATGCCGCGACAAAACGCTACAAGGCGGGCACGCCGTTGTCGCCAGTGGATGGCTGCCCGGTGGCGGTAAAGGACATCATCGCCACGGCCGATATGCCCACGCAGATGAACAGCCCCGCGTTCAAGGGTTGGCAATCGGGGCAGGACGCCGCCTGCGTGGCGGCACTGCGCAAAGGGGGCGCGGTGATACTCGGTAAAACCGTGACCACGGAATTTGCGATTGGGTTTTCCGGCCCGACCACGAACCCGTTTGATGTCACTCGCACGCCGGGCGGATCATCCAGCGGCACTGCCGCAGCAGTGGGCGCGGGCATGGCGCCGGTGGGCTTGGGCACGCAAACGCAGGCATCTACGCTGCGCCCCGCGTCGTACTGCGGCGCGGTGGGGTTCAAGCCCAGCCTTGGTCAGCTTCATTTGGGCGGTGTGCATCCGCTGTCGGCGACGGCCGATCATCTGGGCGTGATCGGCGCGACGCTGGGGGATGTGTGGCGCGTGGCGTCGCAGATTTCATTGGGCATCGGCAGTCCCGGCAGGCGGTTTCTGGCGGGCGCGGGGGCGGATGTTCCCGCCGCGAAGCTGCCGCGCAAATTAGTTCGGTTGTATACGAGCGGCTGGAGCGAGATAGATAAAGAAACCGAAGTGCAGTTTGAATCCGCGGTCGAAGCGCTGGCGGCGCGCGGCGTAAAAATCGCGAGCCGCCACAACGATCCGCGGGTTGCGGCACTCGAAGATCAATTGGCGGCCAACGTCGATGGGTCGCTCGATATCGTAGCCTATGAGCTGCGCTGGCCGTTTGAAGATTACATCGCGCGGTATGGCAAGGTTATTGGTGAGCGGCTGCATGGTTTGGTCAAACGCGCGAATGAAATGACGCCGCGCGATTACGAGCGGCTGCTCGACCAGCGTCACGCGATGCGCCGATGGTGGTGTGAAACGCTGGGCGATGCCGACGGTTACATCACGCTCGCGGCGTCCGGGCCGGCGATCAAGGGCCTGGCGTTCACTGGCAACCGCACGTTTTTGGTATACGGCTCATGGCTCGGCGTGCCCGCGTTCAGCTTGCCGCTGATGCAGGTGCAGGGCTTGCCGTTGGGCTTGCAGGTGCTCGGCGCGCCGGAGCGTGATGGCGCGCTGGCGGGCGTGGCGAACTGGATGATGCGTGAGTGGGTGTAATATTGTAAGTATTTGTTTTTAAACAGTATTCTATATTTCTGCTTGGCATAAATTCAGTGCTCATTTGAGTACCTTCTGCCACTTCTCCACCTCGGCGCGTATCCATGCGCCGAATTGTTCGGGCGTGAACGGATCACCTTCGGTTTCCAGATCGGGCAATTTCTTTTCCAGCTCACGGCTTTTTAAGAGGCGCGTCACCAGCGCATTCAAGCGCTGCACCACATCACGCGGCATGCCCGCCGGCGCGACGATGCCGTTGATGGTGACGGCGTTGACCGACGGAAATCCTGCTTCGGCGAAGGTGATGACATCCTGATTAAAGCGTGAACGCTTGGCGCTGCTGATCGCCAGCGGGCGCAGCTTGCCGCCGGCGATGTGTGGATTGGCGACACTTTGGGTGATGTACATCAGCGCAATTTGCGCGCCGAGCAGATCGGCCATCGCCTGTCCGCTGCCTTTATACGGCACGTGAATAATGTCGAGTCCGGCGGCTTTGTGAAACTGCGCGCCGGCCATATGTTGCCCCGAGCCGGTGCCCGCCGAGCCGTAGGTCAGTTTGCCGGGCCGCGCTTTGGCGTAGGCGATAAATTCCTTGAGGTTCGTTACCGGCATCGACGGATGCGTGAGCAACACCAGCGGCGCCGCGCGCACCAGCGCGATGGGTGAAAAATCTTTCAGCGTGTCGTAAGGCAGTTTGTCCTGCACCGCCGGGTTAATCACAAACGCGGAATCGATCATGCCGAAGGTGTGGCCGTCGGGCGCGGCGCGCGCGATCAGATGCGTGCCGATGGTGCTGTTGGCGCCGCCGCGATTGTCGATCACCACTTGCTGGCCGAATTCATCGGTGATGTACGGCGAGAGTATGCGACCGATGGTGTCCGAGCCGCCGCCGGGCACATAGGGCACGATCAGACGGATCGGGCGCGTGTGTTTGGTTTGGGCGAGCGCGGGGGCCGTCAGTAACAGGGCTGATGCGATGGCCGCAAGATGACGCCACATGGGGTTCTCCTTCGTTGACGGGCATTACACGGGATCGCGCGGGCAGTGTCAAACGCGTCCGAAGTTGGCATACAATATCTGCGGCGCTGATGCCGATCACCGGAGGGAGATTTCATGAACCAGAAGTGGATAGCGGTCACGACAATAACCACGGCCGCGATGGCGTTCAGCACACCAGGGTTTGCCGCCCCTGCCAACGATGGCTGGCCCACCAAGACCATACGCGTACTCGCCGCAGGTGCGGCGGGCGGGCCGATCGACATCATGTCGCGTCTGGTCGGGCAGAAGCTCGCGGATCAGCTCGGTCAGCCCATCGTGGTGGACAATCGTGCCGGTGGTGGCGGCACCATTGCCACGCGCATCGCGGTCACCGCCACACCCGACGGCCACACGCTGTTGTGCAACAGCAGCCAGTACGTGGTGGGCGTCAGTCTTTACAAAGAACCCGGCTACGATGCGTTCAAGGATTTTGCGCCCATCATCAACGCGGGCAGCAGCCCGAATATTATTTTCGTCAATCCGGCAGTTGCGGCAAAAGACCTCAAAGAACTGATCGCGCTCGGTAAAAAACAAAAACTGCAATACGGCTCCGCAGGCGCGGGCAGCACACCGCATCTCACCGGCGAGCGGCTGCTCAAATTGTTGGCCGGGCTCGATATTCAGCACGTGCCGTACAGCAGCGCGATGCCCGCGATACTGGCCGCCGCGTCCAACCAGGTGCCGATCGGTTTGACCGCGATGCCGCCGTCGATCCCGCTGATTAAGTCGGGCCGCATCCGCGCCGTGGCGGTCACCAGCCCGCAGCGCATGCCGTCGCTGCCGGATGTCGGCACCGTGGCGGAGCAGGGCTTCCCCGGCTATGAGGACTACACCTGGATCGCGTTTTTCGCGCCTGCGGGGACACCCAGAGCCATCGTCGCAAAACTGAACAAAAGTATCGGCGCGATTGTGACCTCACCCGAATCGAAAGAGCGGCTGTCGGTGCTGGGCTTTGATCCGGTCAACAACACGCCCGAGCAGTTCACGGCCTACATCAAGATTGAAGTCGCCAAGTGGGCGAAGGTAATCAAGGAGTCGGGCGCGAAGGTGGATTGATCGGGGTCAAAAAAAGGGAGGCTTCATGAGGATCGTTTATCTGGCTGCCGCATTGCTGACGCTTACCGTGGCGCAAACCGCGCACGCCCAGTATCCCAACCGCCCGATACGCTACGTTGTGCCGTTCCCGCCGGGCGGATCGGCGGACGGCATCGCGCGCATCATGAGCCAGCAAATGACGCAGGCCATGGGTCAGCAATGGTTGGTGGATAACCGCCCCGGCGCGGACGGCGCATTGGCGGGCGGCATTGTGATGAAAGCCGCGCCCGACGGACACACGGTATTTTTCGGCAGCAACAGCCCGATGTCAGCGGCGCCTGCGCTGCGCAAAGTGCCGCCTTACGATCCGGTGAAGGATTTCACCGCGATCGGATTGATCGGCCACTTCACGTTCATCCTGTTTGTCTCGCCGACCCTTCCCGCGAAATCACTCGCGGAGTTGATCGACTACGCGCGCGCCAATCCGGGCAAGTTGAACTACGGCACCGGCAATACCAGTTCGATCGTAGCGACGGCGCAACTCCGCTCGCTGGCCAAGGTGGACATGACGCAGATTCCCTATAAAGGCGATGCGCCGACCACCGCCGACCTGATCGGCGGGCGCATTCAGTTTGCGATCATGGCGCCGATACCCGCGCTGGCACAGGCGCGCGATGGCCGGCTGCGCATGCTGGCGGTGCTGCTGCCCAAGCGCAGCACACTGGTGCCCGACGTGCCGACCATCGCCGAGGCCGGCATGCCGGGCGTTTCGATCACGCCATGGACGGGCCTGTTCGGTCCGGCGGGCATCAGCCGCGATGTGCTGGCGAAGCTATCGCGTGATCTCAATACGGTGTTGTCGCGCCCCGACACACGCGATCAGATTGGGCGGCAGGGTGTCGAAGTGCAAACCACCACCCCGGCGGAACTGGCGGCGCATACCAAAGAGCAATATCAGGCTTGGACGCGGGTGATACGCGAGACCGGCATTCCGCAGGAGTGAGTTGCTATTCAATCCGTATCCCCGCCTTTTGCACCACGCGCGTCCACTTCACAATTTCCGCTTTAAAAAACGCGCCGAATTCCTGTGGCGTGCTGCCCACGGGTTCGGCGCCTTCGGCTTGCAGGCGGTTGCGGGTTTCGGGGTGTTTGAGCGCCTTGTTTACGTCGAGATTCAGCCGTTCAACGATAGCCGCGGGCGTGCCTGCGGGCGCAAGCAGGCCGTACCACTGGCCCATTTCGTAGCCTTTCACGCCGGCTTCATGCAGCGTGGGGATGTCGGGCGCGGCGGCAGAGCGCCGCGCGGTGGTGACGGCCAGCGCGCGCAGCCGCCCGCTGCGGGCGTGCGCAATCACCGACGGCAGCGTGCACAGGCACATCGCCACCTGGCCGCCGATCAAATCGGTAATGGATGCGCCGTTGCCTTTATACGGCACGTGTACCAAATTCACTTGCGTGAGCGAACGCAACAGTTCGACCGCGAGGTGCCCGGAGCCGCCGATGCCGCCGGAGGCGTAAGCCAATTGCCCCGGACGCGATTGGGCGAGGGCGATGAGTTGCGTGATGTTTTTCACCGGCAATGACGGATGCACCACAGCGAGCAGCGGCGTTTCTGCCAATTGACTGACCGGCGCGAACGCAGTGGTCATGTCGAACGGCAGCTTCGCCACCATCGCAGCGGCGAAGGCGTAATTGCCGGGCGCGACCAGCAGCGTGTAGCCGTCGGGCAGCGACTTGGCGGCGAGTTCGGCGGCGATGATGCCGTTCGCGCCGGGGCGATTATCGACGATGACTTGCTGGCCCAGCGCGTCGGCGATGCGCGGCGTGAGACTGCGCGCAACGATATCCGCGCCGCCGCCGGGCGCAAAGCCGATCAGCATGCGGATGGGTTTTGCGGGGTAGGTTTGCGCGTGACAGGCGCATCCGATGAGCGCAAGGAGCGCTGCGCCAATAGCAATAGGGGTTGTGTTTTTACTCATCGCTCGGCATCCACATTCAGCTCCATCGTGCCGATGCCGATGCCGATGCCGGTGATCGTCCCTTTCAGGTGATCGCCCGCCGCCAGTTTTGAAACACCGGCGGGCGTGCCGGTGGTAATCAGCGTGCCGGGTTGCAGCGTGGTGACGTTCGACAAAAAACGGATCAAATCGCGCAGGCCGTTAATCATGTCGGCGGTGTGGGCTTGCATTACGGTTTTGCCGTTTTGCTCGACGGTGATGTGCAGGTCCTGTGGTTCCTTGATTTCGTCTTTGCTGACAATCCACGGGCCGACGCCGCAGAAGGTGTCAAAGCCCTTGCGGATGTTGCGCGTGTTGTGGCGGCCGCCCACGCCCCACGGATCGCGGATGCTGATGTCCCAGCACAGGGTGTAGCCGAATACGTAATCGAGCGCTTGCTCCGCCGATACGTTGCGCGCGGTTTTGCCGATGACGGCGCACAGCTCGCATTCAAAATCCACGTGCTTTGAAATCTTCGGCAGGATCACCGTGCCGCCCGGCCCGATGATGGATGATGCCGGTTTCAGAAATACTTCGGCCATCAAATCGTCGGCGCTTAACTGCGTGCGGTCATACGCGCCCACCCGCACTTTCATTTCGGCCTGATGCGCGCGGTAATTGGCCGCTGCCGCCCAGATTGCGGGCGGGTTGATGATGGGCGCGCGCAGTTTGGCGGCGGCCAGCGCCAGCGGTTTGCCGCTGCGCGCGGCGGCTAACCCGGACGCCGCGCCCGGCTGGTTGGCGAGCGCATCGATAATCTCGGCCATGCTGGCGCCCTCGCGCACGACGCCTGTTGCCGCGAGTGCATTGCCCAGCGGATAGATCGAATCACCTTCGATGAGGCCGGCTTCACCATTGTCGTAGCGGCAGATTTTCATGACGGCGTTTCCTTGTTCGTGTGGTTGATTAGTCGAGCGGTTCGATTTTGGCAGCCTTCACCAGCCGCCCGGCGACTTCGATGTCGCGCTTGATCTGCGCGGCGAATTGCTCCGGCGTGTTGCCGATCAGATCAAAGCCGTCGCTGGCGGCCTTGGCGCGCGCCTCGGGTGCGTTGATGCCCTTGATTACGCTGCCGTGCAGGTTGGCCAGTATCGGCTGCGGCAGGCGCGCGGGCGCAAACAGCCCCGTCCACGTCGGCGGCGGCTCAAAGCCGGGGATCGTTTCGGAGGCGGCGGGCACGCCGGGCAGCGCGTCGATGCGTTTGTTGCTGGCGATGGCCAGCGCGCGCAGCCGACCGCTGCGTATGAACGGGGCAACCGATGACACGATGGAAATGGTGGAGGGCACATCGCCCGAAACCACGTCCTGCACCAGGCGCGCGTTGCTATACGGCACGTGCAGCAGCGAGATACCCGTCATTGCAGAAAGATTCATGCCGGCAAAGTGCGCCTGCGTGCCAATGCCGGACGAGGTGTAGCCGATCTTGCCGGGCTGCGCCTTGGCGTGGGCGATATACACCACATGCGCCAGTTGCAGCGGGTGCTGTGGCTGCGAGGGCAGCTTGGCGGTGACGTCTTTCTCGGTGACAAAGCGATACGGCTCGCCTTCCGGCCCGGTGACATAAAAGCCCGCGCCGCGCCCCGGCTCGTCGAACTCGGCGATCCATGTGCCGTGCGGCAGGCCGGCTTTTGTAACGGCGGCGAACAGCGTTTCGACTTCGGCTTTGCTGCCGGAAAAGGTGGCCGACGCAAACGCGCTGGTGGCGGCTTCTTTGACGGCAACGACATAAGCGTGATTCTCCGTGCCGCGTAGATAAGTGGCGCCGCTGCGCGTGCCAGCGTCAATCAGACCCCACGGAGACCGGAAAAACGCGGCTGCTGCGGCGCTGTCGGGCATTTCAAGTTCGATGCTGCGAAGATGCATGATGGTTCCTTATGTTTTCGCCCGTGCCACGGGGTTGCGCAGCACGCCGATATCGTCCTGTATCACCTCGCACACCATGCCGTCCTGCAAGTCGGGAATGGTGACGTTGTCCACGCCCAGCCACAGCACATCGCCGGGCCACAGCGTGGTGTATTGGGCGATTTTAGCGATGTAATGTTGTGCGGAGAAAATCATTTTGTCGGTGGTGTAGCTTGACAACTCTTTGCCGTCGAGATTGACCTTGATGGTGAGCGCGAGTGGATCAAGGCCAGTGGCGATGAACGGGCCCATCGGCTTTCAGTTGTCGCAGTTTTTGGCGCGCCACAGCGTGCGGTCGGACGCCTGCCAGCCGCGATCACTCACATCATTGCCCAGCGTGTAGCCGAGGATGCACGACAGCGCGTTGGCTTCGGTCAAATTTTTCGCACGCTTGCCGACCACTGCAACGAGCTCGTCTTCGTATTGCACCGGGCCGGGCGAATCGGCGGGGATCACGATGGTGTCGCCGGTGGCGCACAGCGCGCTGGGCGAACGGTAGCCGATGTCGGCTTTGGTGGGCGGCTTGGTGTTGGTGCCTTTGCGCTGGTTGCTACGTAAGTATATGTTTTTAAACAATAAATTGTTTGTCGGCATAGCGCGTTCCAGCATCTCCACACTCGGTTATGATGCTCGAACATCCAAACACTGGAGCGACTTTTCATGAAATCCGCACTATCCACACGCCGCAAACTGCTGCGCGCCATTCCCGTGGGTCTCACTTTGCTGGCCGTGGGGTGTGCGACGATTCCAGGGATCACCGATTCGAGCGTGTTACTGCAAGAAGGCGAGCAGCTCTACAACGCCAAGCGTTACGACGAGGCGATTGCCAAGTTTCGCGTGGTGATCGCGCAAGACCCGATGAACTGGCGCGCGTGGTTATGGCTCGCACGCACTTATATTGTGCGCGGCACTTGGGGAGAAGCCATCGTGAGCGCGCGCCGCGCGTTCGAGCTTTCACCGCAAGGGCCGGAAGTGCTGCAAACTTTTTTGCAGGCGCTGTTTGGCGGCGGCGCGCAGGCGCTAGCCGCCGGCGGCTACGCCGATGCGATCAGGCACTTCAGCGAATATTTGAAGCTCAACACCGGCAATGCCGGCGCATGGGTCAACGTGGGCAAGGCCTACCTGGGTAACAAGCAATACGCCGACGCGTTGCAATCGCTTACGCGGGCGTTGAGCGTGACGGGCGCGGATCGCAACGACGTGCTGGGCACGATATTTTCTGGCGGCGTGCAGGCGTTCAAGGAACGCGACTACGGCAGCGCGATCAATTTGCTGCGCGAAAACGTAAAACAGGACCCGCGTAATCTGCAGGCGTATCTCACGCTGGCGAAATCGTATTGGGAGTCAGGGCAGCGCGGCGGTGCGCTGGAAGCGTTTCGTGAAGTGTTGAAGATCAGTCCCACCAACGGTGAGGCGCTGAATTATTTGCGGCAGTTGCTGTAGGAGGCATCGCATGAACGCAAACTCCCCGTCGCTGCAAACCATCGATCGCCCCATCGAAGGCAGAAAAGCCTGGGTGCGCGCCGACCTCCAGCGTGACGACTGGTTTTTGCCGTTTACGTCCGAATGTCTCGCCGAGCTGCACGCGATTGTCGCTGACCTGCGCGTGCATCCGCCAGTTCCATTCGCGGCCGAACAGATCGATCCGGCACGCTATGCCATGACTGCCTGCCGCGCGTTTATGCGCCGGGTGCGCGCGGTGCTGGATGACGGCGTGCGCTTCGCCGTGGTCGACCGTTTGCCGATGGATGACATCAGCGACTTTGAGGCGAAGGCGCTGTACTGGATATTGTCGTCGTTGCTCGCGCGCCCGGTGCAACAAAAACTTACCGGCACGCTAATGTATGACGTGCATGACACCGGACAAAAAGCCACGCCCGGCTCCGGCGTGCGCCCGGATCAGACCAACATGGAACAGTTTTTTCACAACGACAATGCGTACAACACCACGCAGCCGGAAATCGTGGCGCTGCTGTGCGCGCGGCCCGCAAAAAGCGGCGGCGTGAGCCAACTGATGAGCTTTTATACGTTGCACAACGCGTTACTGCACGCGCACAAGCAGGTGATCCCGCGGTTGTATCAGCCTTTCTGGTTCGACCGGCAAAAAGAATATCTGCCCGGCGAACCGGAAGTGATTTCCGCGCCGATGTTTTCGGCGCAAGAGGGCAGACTGAACGTGCGCATGAGCGTGCATCAAGCCGGCGGCGGCTACGCCCTGATGAATGAGCCGATGGACGCGGCGACCTTGGCCGCCATCGCCACGCTGAAAAACCTGTTCGCCGATGAAGCGCTGAGTGTTGATTTTGTGATGGAGCGCGGGCAGATTCAATACGTGAATAACCTGGAGACCTGTCACCGCCGCACCACGTTTGAAGATTTCGCCGACGCCGAAAAAAAGCGTTTGATGATCCGGCTGTGGCTGCGTGATGCGGGGGACGTGCGGTATCAGGGGTGATGCGTCTTTACATCAGTTTGCGCCACAAATAATCCGCGCATAGCAACGTTTGCCGGTCCGCTTCTCTGGCCCCGATGACCTGCAAGCCCACCGGCAAGTGATTCGGCCCTTCGGTAAACGGCAGATGCACGCACGGCGTATGCAGTAACGTCCACACGCGATTGAACAACGGGTCGCCCGTTGCATCGACACCCACTGGCGCTTCGCCGGGCGCGCTGGGCGCGAGCAACACATCGGCGTTTGCAAACAGCGCCTCGCTCATGCGGCGGCAGTTGCGTGCCAGCGTGACGGCGGAGTCGTAGCGCTCGCGCGGCAGCACGAGGCCCGCGGCGATCAACGCCTGCAGCTTCGCCGACAGCCGCGCGCGATGGGCGTGCCATTCGTACGCGAGCGAGTGCGCCATCTCGTAGGTCATGATGTCCATCTGCGCCTGCACCAAACCGGCGAAGTTGGGCGGCAGCTCAATGTCGATCAGGGTCACGCCCGCCGCGCCGAGTTTGCGGATGGCGAGTTCCATGGCCGCGTGTGTCTCGGCTTGCGCGCGCGCCCATTCAAAGGTGCGGCAGATGCCGACACGCGGCGCGGTGGAAAGCGGCTGCGCGATCAGGAGTTCGTGGCGCCCGCTAGTCGCTGCGGCCAGCAGCGCGGCATCCGGCACGTTGCGCGCGAGCGTGCCGACGGTGTCGAGCGTATCGCTCAGGGGTTTAATGCCCGCGCGATTGATAAGTCCGTAACTTGGCTTGTAACCCACCACGCCGCAAAACGCGGCGGGGCGTATCACCGAGCCTGCAGTCTGCGTGCCGAACGCCAGCGGCGTCATGTGATCGGCCACTGCTGCCGCCGAGCCGCTGGAGGAGCCGCCGGGCGTGTGCGCCGTGTTGCGTGGGTTGGCGGTTTTGCCCGGCTGAAAATACGCGAGTTCGGTGGACACCGTTTTGCCGAGCACCACCGCGCCCGCCGCGCGCGCCAGCGCCACGCTGGGCGCGTCCCACGCCGGGCGATGATCGGCGTAAATTGCCGAGCCGTAGGTGGCCGGCATGTCGCAGGTGTCGATCAGGTCTTTGACGCCGACGGGGATGCCGTGCAGCAAGCCGCGCGAGATGAACGACTCGGACGACGAGGCTTGATCGAGTTCACGCGCGCGCTTGATTGCGGCGTCGGCTTGCAGATGCGCCCACGCGCCCACGGCAGACTCGCGCGCGGCGATACGTTCGAGACAATCGCGCACCAGTTGCTCGCTGGTGATGGTGCCGGCGGCGATTTGTCGGTGCGCCTCGGTGGCGGATAGCAGGTTGAGATGGCTCATGGCGGGCAGTATGCCACCGAACCGCAACGGGTTTCCACAGGATGGCCTTTAGCGTAACTCAGCGTAACTCAGCGTAACGCAACGTGGCAATAGCCGCCGTCCAGCGGTATGATGATTTTTCCGCAGGCTGTTTTCTTTCGAACCCCCTCCAAAGGATTCCCATGAGTACGAGCAATTCCACCACGGCGCTTGCCGGCATCAAAGTCGTTGATATGACGCAGTACGAAGCCGGCACCTCCTGCACGCAGGCGCTGGCATGGCTGGGCGCGGACGTGGTGAAAATCGAGCCGCAGGGCGGCGAGAACGGGCGCTTCGCCTCGACCAACAGCGGCGATGTCGATTCGTTTTATTTCATCATGATGAACTCCAACAAGCGCAGCTTCGTGTGCGATCTGAAATCCGCGCGCGGTAAAGCGGTGATGAACAAGATGATCGCGCAGGCCGACATCCTGATCGAGAACATGTCGCCCGGCGGCATTGAACGGCTGGGCTTCGGCTGGGACGTGGTGAGCAAACTCAACCCGCGTTTAATCATGGCGCAGATCAAGGGCTTCGCGCCGGATGGGCCTTATGGCAAATATTTGAGCTTCGACATGATCGCCCAAGCCGTCGGCGGCGCGTTCGCGATTACCGGCGAGGCCGGTGGCAAGCCGCTGCGCCCCGGCCCGCACGTGGGTGACACCGGCGCGGGCATCCATGCGCTGGTGGGTATTTTGGCCGCGCTGAATCAGCGTCACGCCACCGGGCGCGGCCAACGCGTGGAGGTCGCGATGCAGGATGCGGTGATTAACTTCAACCGCATTTGCTTCGCGGGCCAATTGATGTTCGGCAAGCCGGTGCCGCGCACCGGCAATCAAAGCTCCATCGGCGCGGCGGCGCCGAGTGAGTTGTATGCCTGCAAGCCGGGCGGCGAAAACGATTACGTGATGGTCTACACCTCGCGCGCGGGCAACTGGCACTGGCAACGGCTGCTGACCGTGATCGGTCGCGAAGATTTAAAGGATGACGAACGCTTTGCCTCGCCCGCCGCGCGCGTAAAAAACGCCAAGGATGTGGATGCACTGGTCGCCGATTGGTGCAGCGGCCAAACCAAAATCGAGGCGATGGAAAAAATGCAAAACGCCGGCGTACCCGCCGGTGCGGTGCTCGACACGCAAGAGCTGTCGAACGACCCGCATCTACGCAAGCGCGGCATCTTCGCAGCGGTTCAACACCCGAAGCGCGGCGAAGTGGTGGTGCCGGGCTGGCCGGTGAAAATGTCCGACTGCGATGTGCCGGTGCAATGTTCGCCGCTGCTCGGCGCCAACACCGAAGAAGTGCTGGAGAGTTGGGCAGGGTTGAGCAAGGCGGAGATTGAGGAATACTTGAAAGAGACGCCGGTGAAGATCGGCAAGAAATAGAACTTCATTCAGACCTCCCATACCGTCGTTCCCGCGCAGGCGGGAATCCATAACACAGCGCCACTAGCGACGGCTTATGGATTCCCGCCTGCGCGGGAACGACGGTGTTGGTAGTGTCGGACTATCATCATAATTATTTGTTTTTAAAGGATATTTAATCATGGCAACCATCACCGGCAACGACCTCGTAGGCGAATCCCTCAAGCGTATCGGCGTCACCAACTTTTTCTTCATCATGGGCGGCCCGATCAACGACACGCTGACGGCGACCATGAAGCGCGGCATCCGCGGCATTGACGTGCGCCACGAGCAGGCCGCCGCGATGAGCGCGCAGGCCTATGCGCGGGCGCTGAATTTTCCCGGTGTGTGTTTCGGCGCGTCGGGGCCGGGCACCATCAATTTGACGACAGGTCTTGCCAACGCGCTGATCGACGGCGTGCCGGTGGTGGCGTTCGGCGGCTCCAGCCCGATCAACGAATACGGCAACGGCTCGTTTCAGGAAATCGATCAGGTCGCGATCATGAAGCCCGTCACCAAATGGGCGAACCGCATTTATGAAACGCGGCGCATACCCGAATGGATCGACCTCGCTTTTCGCCAGTCGATCAGCGGCAAACCCGGCCCGGTGTATCTCGATCTGCCGTCGGACGTGATCAACAACACCATTGATGATTCGACGGTGGTGTGGCCCGATTTCAGCAAAACCCTCGTGCGTGCGCGCCCGCAAGGCGATCCGGCATTGATCGAAGAAGCGATCAAGCTGCTGGAAAAAGCGCAAAAGCCGGTGATCCTTTCCGGCAGCGGCGTGTTGTGGTCGGGCGCGGAAGCGGAGTTGCGGCAATTCGTGATCGACAAAGGCATCCCCATCTACACCACGCCGCAAGGCCGCGGTGTGCTCGAAGAAGATCACCCGCAGGCGTTTTTGAACGCGCGCTCCTCGGCGATGAAAGAAACCGATTGCGTGCTGATCGTCGGCACGCGGCTGAATTACGTGTTCGGCCACGTCAAGCCGCCGCGGGTTTCCGCCAACGCCAAAATCATCCGCATCGATATAGACGCCAACGAGATCAGCGGCAGCCAGCGCGTGGATGTCGCCATCACCGGTGACGCGAAAATGGTGATGAAGCAGTTGCTCGATGCCTCGGCGACACGCATCAAGGCAGGCGCGTACGCAGGCTGGCGCGGGCGCCTGTCCGAGATTGAAAGTCTCAAAGCCCCCGAATCCGAAAAAGCCATGTCCACCAGCAACCTGCCGATCCATCCGCTGCGCCTGTGCAAGGAGGTGCGCGACTTTATCGACCGCGACGGCGTGCTGGTCGTCGATGGGCAGGAGATTCTGAATTTCGGTCGTCAGTCGATACCAACCTTCTTTCCGCGCCACCGCATCAACTCCGGCACGTTTGGCACCATGGGCGTGGGCATGCCGTTCGCCGTCGGCGCAAAAATCGCGCGACCGGAGAAACAAGTCGTGCTGATCCACGGCGACGGCTCATTTGGCCTGAACTGCATGGAACTCGACACGGCAGCGCGCCACAACATCCCGATGATCGTGGTCATCAGCCTCAACGGAGGCTGGACCGCAGACCCGAAAGGCGACAAACCGGGCCGCAACCTCGGCTACACGCGATTCGATTTATTCGCGCAGTCGTTGGGGTGTCACGGTGAGCAGGTGGACAAGCCGGAGGATATACGGCCTGCGCTGGAGCGGGCGAAAGAGGCCATCAAGAATGGCAAGCCGGCTCTGGTGAATGTGGTGACGGATGACACGGCGCGGGCGGTTACTATTCGGTTTACTAAGACGGCGACGTAGACAGATATGGTTACGACCGGACTGCATATGGGTATGACTGCGGGGCGAAACATCTATGCATATGTCGGGGGGAATCCGCTGGGCTTCACCGATCCGCTAGGGTTAAACCCTGCGGCGGGGGCTGTTGTGGTTGGTGGGGGTGTGCTGATTATCGGCGGCATCGTCTATATGTCTGGGCCGACGGGTAAGAAGGCGATCAAGAGTATTGCGCAAAAAATTCAAGATCTTTGTACGCCAAGCAACAAAGATCCGTGCGACGACCGGCAAGAACAAGAGGAAGAAGCTTGCGGGAAATATTGGGGCCATTGGTCGTGGAGTGCGTGCATGGAGAGGGCCCGAATTCGAGGGGACATGTGTCGGCGGAAAATGCCCGATCCCCCACAGCCGTGGAGTGATGCTGATGTGAACGGTTGGGCCCCACCTCGTGCACCGAGAGGCGGAAGCGGATCATGGTGACGAAGGCAGAATACTTGGGGTTGCGTAGTGAATTGGTTCTGTTAAGAAAACAGAACATTCAATCAGCTTACGGAACAATCCCCGCGAGTGTTGAGCACTTGGAGCGTATGTTGACCGCGGCCGCCTCGGACGATGAACGCGTAATGTTGTATGCGTTACTTGTTAGTGAGTGTTCTAAGGCGGGAAATGAACGCCTTTATATTGATTGTTTGCGACATCGCACGCGAGACTTTCCGAATGATCCGATGTCGCACGCGGGACTTGCTTTTAGTCTTGTCACAATTGGGCGAGAGCATAGAGACGAAGCGTTGGCAACTGCGAAAAAAGCACTTGAATTGGCGAAATCGCAGAATCGACAAATCAGGTATTGTGCGATCAACTTAGCAAGAATCGCCTTGGCGATTGATGATTACGGAGCAGTTAATCATGCATTGGAGGAATTGATCGCCGATTCGAGCAACCATCGCGAAGAAGATATAGGTTATGAGTTTGACTTCGTTGAAAGGATTGATGCTCAGCGGGTCAATGAAACCTTGTTTGCAAGGTATAAGGCGTTAGAACAGCAAGCGTAGCATGAGCAAAGCGCAGCGTGCCCACGAACGAATGTCATAGTTGCTAAAGTAAAAAAGAAATTCCCGTCCCCGCCCGGTCTTGCGCCGGGCGTTGTCTTTTTAGCGGCTGTCGCTGCTCAGGAGCAGGGAGCGCGGTGTCAGGTCTTTCATTATCGTACGCGTGTCCGCGCCGATAGCAGCTAACGAAATGAAGTTCCCACTCCCGCCCGCTGCTGCGGGCGTTACGCTTTCAGCCGCCGCTACGCGGCGTGCCCGACTACTTCACCGCCTCGATAATCGCGATTTCGCGCTTGAGCAGATCGTTAGCGAGGTCTGACACCGGCACCCCTTTGCGGGTGGCGATGTGGGTGAGATACGCCTGCACCTCCGCATCCAGATATACCGGCAGATTCAGCTTCAAGTTCTGCTGATAAAACTTGCCCCGCTCAGCGCCGGTAAAATCAATTTCCGCCGGCATATCATCATCGTCCTGGGGTGGGGTGTTCGTTGCATTCATGGCGTCACCTATCGAGGTTCATTCTCATAAAACTGCCGTTCACGTCTAGTCGCTGGCCGTGCTGAAATAAGTCGCACGCGGATACTCGCTGTAGTGGTCGCCTGAAATGTATGCGCCACCGCCAACAACGTACCGCCCACATCAAACCCCAGCGTGAACCAGCGTTCCTCATGCTCACTGTGCGCCGCATCAAACACCGTGAGCGCCAGCGCATCGCGCAACACCGTGGCCGCCTGATCGAAGGTTACGCCGTGCTTGCGTACATTGGACAGCGCTTTGACGGCATCCCACTCAAAATCGTAAGCAACCTGCTCACTCATGGCGCTAGCGGCCCGCGTGCGCGAGCCGCCGTGTAGCGCTGGCCGGTTTAACCGTGCGTACGGGTGCTGCCTTTCCTTTAGCGGCGGGTCTGGCCACCCGTTCCAATGCACCGGCAACCTGATTCTTCACGATGATCGCATCGAGCACCGCCTTGGCGATGTCCTGATCCTGTGCAGGCATCGCGGCAATGGCCTCAAAGCGTAACTTCAAATCATCATCCGGTTCGCGCTCGCCCTCCTCGAACAGCAGAAAGTCGGCGGTGACATGCAATGCCAGTGTCAGCCGCTTCAACGCTTCCGCCGTAGGTTGGGCGTGACCTGCCTCGTAGCGTTTAATTTGCTGCACATGGATACCGGAAGCCGCCGCGAGGCTTTGCTGCGTCAGGCCCTTCTGCTTGCGCAGGGCGATCACTCTTGCTGAGAAACTCATGGTCGTTAACCAGTGATGAAGAAACGCCATGATGCTACCCCCTCTGTTTAGTAGTGCCTTGACAAAAGTATAGTATAAGATACCATAATAATACATTAAAAGAGTCTTGACGCATTTTTACCGGAGATTGAATTCATGGCGCGCATCCCCGAAGCCGAGATCGAGCGGCTAAAGAATGAAATCGCCGTCGAGCGCCTGATCGAGGCCAGCGGCATCGTGTTGAAGAAATCCGGCAAAGACCAGATCGGGAAATGTCCCTTCCACGACGATGCCGAACCGAGCCTGGTGGTGACGGCCTCGAAGAACCTGTGGCACTGCTTTGGCTGTCAGATGGGCGGCGGTCCCATTGATTGGGTGATGAAAATCCAAGGCGTGAGTTTCCGTCACGCGGTGGAGTTGCTACGGGAAGGCATTCCTCCTTTAGCTGCCGCCGCCGCTGGCGCCGTTACCCCGGTGAAGCAAAGCACGGTGCGTAAACTCCCGCCGCCGGTGGCGCCGGACGCCGGCGACAAGGAATTGCTCCAGCAGGTGGTGGGCTACTACCACGAGACGTTAAAACAAAGCCCCGAGGCGCTGGCCTACCTGCAAGCGCGCGGCCTCACGCACCCGGAAATGATCGAGCGTTTCAAGTTGGGCTTCGCCAACCGCACGCTGGGGCTGCGCCTGCCGGCAAAGAACCGCAAGGAGGGCGAAGCCATGCGCACGCGCCTGCAGCGCCTGGGCATCCTGCGCGAATCGGGCCACGAACACTTTAACGGCTCGCTGGTGATTCCGGTCATCGACGAGCAAGGCAACATCACCGAAATCTACGGCCGCAAGATCCGCGACGACTTGCGCCCCGGCACGCCCGCGCACCTGTATCTGCCCGCGGACAAGAGAACCAGTGCGCGCGGCGTGTGGAACCTCGAAGCGCTCGCCGCGAGCAAGGAAATCATCCTCTGCGAAGCGCTGATCGACGCCATGACCTTCTGGTGCGCGGGTTACCGCAACGTCACCGCCGCTTATGGCATCGAGGGTTTTAGCGATGAGCACCTGGCCGCATTCAAGCGCCATTCGACCTCTCGCGTATTGATCGCCTACGACCGTGACGAGGCCGGCGAGCGCGCCGCCGACAAACTCGCGCAACGGTTGATCCATGAAGGCATCGACTGTTACCGCATCCAGTTTCCGCACGGCATGGACGCGAATGAATACGCGTTGAAGGTCACGCCGGCAGTGAAGTCGCTGGGCGTGGTAATTCGTAAAGCGTTGTGGTTGGGTAAAGGCGAAGCGCCCACGCGCGCGCCAGCGCCCGCGAGCACGGACACGCCCACGTCCGAGCAACCCGTTTTAGCAGCTAAGACGAAAGCCCCTTTACCCACGGCAGCAGCCGCCACCGAAGCGCCGCCGTCACCGCTGCCCGCATCCCCCGTGCCGCCCGCCGCCGCGCCACAGGCCGATGCGCAAGTCAGCGACACTGAAATCGTGATGCACTTCGGTGCGGCCGAGCATATCCGCCGCTACCGCGTGCGCGGCCTGACGAAGAACCTGAGCTACGAATTGCTCAAAGTAAACCTGCTCGCCGCACGCGGTGAAGCCTTCCATGTCGACACCCTCGATCTCTACAGCGCGAAGCAACGGCAAAGCTACGTGACGCAAGCCGCCATCGAATTGCAGTTGAAGGACGACGTGATCAAAGCCGACGTGGGCCGCGTGCTGTTGAAACTCGAAGCCCTGCAAGAGCAAAACATCCGCAAGGCAGTTGAACCGAAGGCACCAGCGGAAGTCGTGATCCCCGAAGCCGAGCGTGTGCAAGCGCTGGAACTCTTGCAATCACCGAACTTGATCGAGCGCATCGTTGACGATCTGACGGCCTGCGGTCTGGTCGGTGAGCACACCAACAAACTCGTAGCGTATTTAGCCGCCACATCCAGAAAGCTCGATGCCCCGCTCGCGGTACTGGTGCAATCGTCGAGTGCCGCCGGCAAATCCGCGCTGATGGACGCCATCCTCGCGTTAACGCCGGAAGAAGACCGCGTCAAATACTCGGCGATGACCGGGCAGAGCCTGTTCTACATCGGCAACGGCAACTTGAAACACAAGATACTCGCCATCGCCGAGGAAGAGGGTGCGAGCCGCGCGAGTTATGCCCTGAAACTGCTGCACTCCGAAGGCGAACTCATCATGGCCAGCACCGGTAAAGATCCCACCACCGGCAACCTGGTGACGCAGGAGTATCGCGTCGAGGGGCCAACGATGATCTTCACCACCACCACCGCGATCGATGTCGATGCCGAACTGCAAAACCGCTGCCTGGTGCTGAGCGTAGATGAAAGCCGTACCCAAACACAGGCGATCCACACCCTGCAACGCGCCAAACGCACGCTGGAAGGGCTGGTACGCAAAGCGAGACGTGCAGACATCCAGAAGCTGCACCAAAACGCCCAGCGCCTCATACGCCCGCTGGAAGTATTGAATCCCTACGCCGAGCGCCTGACCTTCCCCGACGCGGCGACACGCACCCGCCGCGACCATGAGAAGTATCTCACGCTCATCGACACCATCACCCTGCTGCACCAACACCAGCGCGACATCAAAACCACCATACGCAACGGGCAAACGATTGAATACATCGAAGCCACGCTCGACGATATCGCGCTCGCCAACGAGTTGGCGCATGAAGTGCTCGGCCACAGCCTGGATGAGTTGCCACCGCAGACGCGGCGCGTGCTCGCGCTGGTGGATGCGTATGTGCGCGAGCAGTGCGAACATCAAGCGATGGAACGCAATGCGTTTCACTTTAGCCGCCGCAGTTTGCGTGAAGCGAGCGCGATCGGCGATACGCAACTACGGCGGCATCTGGATCGATTGGTGGTGCTGGAATACCTCATCGTGCATCGTGGTGCGCGCGGGCAGAGCTTTGTGTACGAACTGGTCTATGACGGGCAGGGGCAGGATGGCAAACCCTTTGTGCCGGGGCTGATCGAGGTTGCATCGATGCGCGCTGCGCAAACCACACAATCTACAACTACGACGGCCAACCTCGCGGGGGTAAACGGTGAGTTCGCGGGGCCAACGCGGGGTCAAAGCGGCCCCAACACGGGGGGATCGCGGCCTATCATAAATACAGAAAACACAATAAAAACAAATACTTATGACAATTCTCCTCTCAAACCGCAAAAAACGCACAGTACTGGCGATATCCGCGCAGTCGTATCGTACCCACACGAAGCGGTCATACCTGCTTCGACTGAGCTCAGCACAGGTTTAGCTGCTGCCGCTGCGCAGGCGTAAAGCCATGCCGCGTCGCGGCCAGCGCTTAAAGACGCGCAAACCCGCATGGCCCAAGCCGCCGGGTCCGCAGCACGTGCGCGAAGACGCGCTTGCATCCCTTGCGCTCACGCGCTGGATGGAGGCGCACTTCGAGTGGATGCTCGTCACCGGTTTCACGCAAGACACCATCCGCGCGCGCCGCATCGCCTTGAAGCGCTTCATCCGCTGGTGCGCGGATCGCGGCATCGCCGCACCGACTGAAATCACCAAACCCATCATCGAGCGTTATCAACGCCATCTCTTCTACTACCGCAAAGCCGACGGCACGCCGATGACGCTGGGCTCACAGTTTGGTTGTCTCGCGCCGCTCAAAACCTTCTTCAAGTGGCTCGCAAGAGAAAACCACATCCTCTACAACCCGGCGAGTGAGCTGCAACTACCGAAGCAGCCCAAGCACCTGCCGCGCACTATCCTCTCGGTAGTGGAGGTCGAGGCGATACTGAATCAGGCCGAGCCAACCAATGCGCAAGGGTTGCGCGACCGCGCCATGTTGGAGACGCTGTACTCGACCGGCATGCGGCGCATGGAGTTACCCGGCCTCGCGCTCTACGACGTGGATGTCACGCGTCGTCTGGTGTTCGTGCGCGAGGGCAAGGGGCGCAAAGATCGCGTGATCCCGATCGGCGAGCGCGCCTGCGCGTGGGTGGAGAAATACGTTACCGAGTCGCGGCCGTTATTGATCGCGGGCGCATCGGAAGCCTTGTTCGTCAACGACTACGGCGAGCCGATCACACCGGAGTTCCTGGCGGCGAAGGTCAAGCGCTACATGCAGTTCGCCGGTATCGACAAGCCCGGCGCCACCCACTTGTTCCGTCACGCGTGCGCTACCCACATGCTGGAGAACGGCGCCGACACGCGCTTCATCCAGGCGCTGCTCGGACACGCGGATCTCGCCACCACGCAGATTTACACGCATGTGTCGATTGAGAAGTTAAAGGAGATACATGCCGCGACGCATCCGGCGCGGTTGCACAAAAACGAGAAGGACGACAAGGACAACACAGACGACAAGGACGCGCAGCGTGATGGTGAGGATGGCGACAAAGACGGTGGCGGATTGCGTGTGTGATGTGCTCGCGTGCGATGTGCTCATGTGCTTGTCCGCCTGTCACGCGGCTTGCGGGCCGCGCGACGAGTGAGCAAGTGCGCGTGCAAGCCGCGCGCCAGGCTCGCGCGGTGGTGTGTTGAGTTCATCGCTTCGGCACACATCGTTATCAAAGTCAGGCGCTTCGCGCGGGGCACAAGCACAGGCCACGCCCGGCATTGAGCCGGGCGCGTCCTGGCAGCCGGCTGGGGGGTAAATGCTGGCGCATTTAACATAACAGGGTGTTCCGCAAAGTGCAGGCAGTCGCTCGCCAAGCTCGCTTGGTGCCCGCACTTCGCAGAACTCCTGTTATGTCTGGCGCCCCGCCGCGCCTGCCGCAGCGAAAGCTTCGCTCACGCTGCTTAACGGCAAGTCAGTGTGCTCGTGCTTCGCACCAGCACAACGCAACAACCACACGAGGCGCGGGCTGCGCCCGCGCGAATGCGCTCACCGCGCAAAATGACCTCCCACGGCTCCCGCAAGCCCGAAACGGCTTGCCAGGATGCGCCAGGATCGACGCGCGTGCCTGCGTTGATAGCTCACCCTGAACCCCTTTGAGCGATGAGCCTTGCGCGTCCCGCGCCGCCCCTTTAGCCGCGCTCTTGGCGGCTAAGAAAAAAACACTGCCGTCAAAACTCCGCTTGCCAATCTTGCGCGCGAGGACAAAAATGCACCTCTGGAAAAAAATTCTTCACAAGCAGGGGGTGCGTCTTCGTTTTAGCGTCGCAACTGATTGAATCGCCTCTGGAAATTGACCTGAGTTACGACAGATGCACGTCGGGGCAAAGAATATACAGCTATGTTGGCGGGAATCCACTGAGTTTTAGTGATCCGAGGGGGCTCGCGGCATGCCCTGGTGGCGTCTGGGATCAAGAGTTTGGTGACTTCTCACTTCAGCTTGCGGTCGGTGGTTTCGGTCAACTCGCGAATTTAAATGTGACGTGCCGATCCAAACCGAGTCTCAAGTGCAATGCGAAACAGGCGTGCATTGGAGGTGGACCGATGCTCGGTGGAGGCGTTTCGTGGTCCCTTGGCGGCGTGATTTTTGGTGCGAACGACAGCAACAACTTAGGCGGTTGGAGTGGCTGGAATGTTGCTGTCTCAGCCGGTCCGGTTGCTGGTCAAACAGGAGGTAGTGATGGCGACCAGACATCAGTTGGACCGAATGTGGGCTGGAAGCTAGGAGGAGCAGTGATGCGCTGCTTCACGTATGCCCTTAAGTGCACTGGCGATAACTGCTAGGTGGACTAGATGACAGGATATTGGCTCTATTCGCTGCTTGTCCTGGCTGGCTTTGTACTCTGGCTGTTGCTATTTTTTGCTATGCGTAATGGGACAGGTCGAAAACGCGACATCGTGGGCTATGCCCTCATTGGCCCGATGCATACCTACTTGAAGAAGCGTGGCTATACATTGACTCGTCGAGAACTCCTCGGGTGGGGATTTGTCCTTCTATTAATGTTGGCAGCTCCTTGGATTACCAAGTTCATGGAGTAATGGGTGCACACCCATAACGTCGGACAATCGGGGACAACGCGCGTAACCCGAACGCGATCAAAATTGGTAAGAATTCGGCCTGCGCGACCGCTCGGCGTGTAATTAACCAGCGGTGTTTTAACGGGGGAGATGAAGGGCACCGAGAAGCCGAACAAGCCGCCATAAATGCTGTAAAAAGATGTTTGGAAAAGACACCAACATGCTGCAAAGGTTGAAGTAATGCCGACAAGAGATGCCTTGCTTCAAGAAATTTGCTCTGCATTCAAGAATTCCTCGAAGCCCAACCAAGATAAGATTGTGCGCGGCGAAAGTCTTGAAGCTAAAATGATCAAACAGATTCTCGCACATAAAACTTGGACGGAAGTTGATCCAAAATTGCTCAGTAATTACGACCAACGTGCTGATCTTTCTGCCATGATTGCATTCCTTAGTAGCGATGGATTTCGTTACGGAGCGCGCGGAGCGCGGGGTCAGGTCTATCTAAGTAGCATTGCCCTTCTTCTTCTTCGGAACACTCGGGGACAGCCCACGATTAAATCTTGATGGCCGTCTTTTTTAGCTGTTAAAGAATAGAACTTTCCCCTCCCGCCCGCAGTTGCGGGCGTTGCTATTTCTACCTATCGCTTAGCCGCTGATGTTACGGGTTTGCTGCTTGATGTAGTGCATGGCGTCAGTGGCGTTGAGGATAGGAATACGATGAAAATGCTTCAAGTTACGCAGATGCTTGTCGCGGGAGACGATGAGTCCGGCCTGGGCGGCAAGTGCTGCGGCGAGCACGACATCATCGTCGGGATCGGGTGACACGGGGCCGGAGAGAGTTGCCGGTTCGATGATCTCGGCCAGCGCGCTGTAACGCTCGATCAACGCCGGAATCGACAGTTGTTTCTCGGCCAGGCGCCGCGCGAACTTCCGGCGCGGCAGAATGCCGGCGAGTTCCTCGATCAATGCGGCACAGGTAAAAAGCTCAATACGTTCATTCATGGCCGCTTCGATGAGTGCGCGCGGCGCCTCACCCCACAAAAACCCGGACACCACCGAACCGTATTGGGTCTACCATAGAAATTGTGGATGACACCCGTCGGTAAGAAGCGTAGCATTTTTGACTGACGGGGGTGTGGCTCATGGGGTCCGTGGTTTGGCAACAA
>JAYVQD010000289.1:0-1764 GCA_043777275.1 Nitrosomonadales bacterium | reverse complement strand
GTTCACTTAGCCGTTCGTGGTGAGCTTGTCGAACCACAAATGCCCTTCGACAGGCTCAGGGCGAACGGGCAAAGGGCTTAAGTGAACAGCATTGGGTGCAGTCGTGGCTCGGTTATCGCATGAAAAGCCGCAAAGGGAGAAAGTCTTCGCCGCTTGACGACATCACGCCAGCCAGTTGGCCGCCGGACTTTACTTCCGAGTTGCTACGTTTATTGCATTTGCTGGAAGAGACGTTGGAAATCTACCCGAGGCAAGCGACATTGCTCGAGCAAATCATCAAAGGACCGTTGCTCCAAGCGAAACAGTTAGGCGTGCCACCTGAGGAATACCGTAAAGCACCCGCGAACCACGCAACGCAAGGCCGACTTGAAATTTGAGCAGGTGAGCCATGGCGATTCAAATTTTCCGACAAATGCGACTGTGCTAAATCTGTGCTGAAATGGAAGAAAATCAAAATCGATTTACCTTGAATTACACAGGGGTTGAATTTGGCAAGCGTCGATAAGCTGTTGATTGCAAATAACGTTTAAATTCCTGTGTCACCCTCATAATCCGTTGGTCGATGGTTCAAGTCCATCAGGGCCCACCACATTTTCCTCCGTTTCTCGCGCGGGCGCGCTACACTTTCGCCGCTATGCGCATCGCAACTTTTCTTGCCTTCAGTTTGATGGTGTTCGGCGCGATCGGCATCGCTGCTGCCCACACCTTTGGGCTGCCCAAGGGCGTGCATCTGGGCCTCTTCACCATTGGCGCGGGTTTTCTGATCGGTGCGTTGGAGTCGCTCTACACGCAGCGGTTGAGTCTGCGTGCATTGGATGATACCGCAGGCGCGTACGACGGCATTCCGGCAGTGATCTGGGGCCTGATGCTGTTGCTCATCGCGGCGTGTGCGATCGGCGCGGCGTATGCGATAGATGCCGGCCGCTGGAATGCGGTGACGACTTATCTGAGTCGGCGGCCCGGCGCGTGGTATGCGTTGTGTGGCTTGCTGCTGCTGGGCACGGGCGCGCTGATGTTTGTCAATCCCCAAGGTCAACGCGTGTGGTGGCAAACGCTATTGTTCCGGTTGCCGCGCGTGTTGTTCGCCGCGCTGCTTACGCTTGCGGGTCTGATCGCGCTGGCGTGCGGCGCTTGGGAGTGGCTGGACCCGCGCGATTTTCAGAATGCCATGCGGGTTATTCGTTCCATCATCGAATCTAGCCTGCCGGCGGGGTGGCCGCGAGCCATGTTCAGATGATAGTTATATTAAATACTGTTTAAAAACAAATAGTTATAATGATGTTGCGCAGCGGCATGGCTGCGCACCCAGTCGCCGCGGAGTCCCTTCTCCCCTCCCGCACGGAGCAACGTGCGTTGCGTGTTACTCCCCTTTGAGACCACCGTTCCTGCGTCTTTTCGTGGCCGGAAACGTGACGTGGTTCACGCCTGTTGCGTCATTACAATTCGCTTTGTAAAAGTTTTGTGAAAGGACGCGAATTTATCAGGGGAACCTATGATTTCATGAGAAAATTTGAAGCTGGTGATAGTGTGCCCAGCAAAACCATTTATCTGATGAAACGCAACATAAACCCAAATCTTTTTGTCTTTGCAGAAGGTGCGCAAAACGCACCGCACCCCGCGCTCAACGGCGCGCACAACAAACCCGATTCTCCGTATCTCCCCGAATGCTAGTGTAGTGCTTCATATTTAACGGAACCATTAGCAATTCGTCGGGTCCAAGTATTATCAGTTTTACTTCGGAGTCGGCGATGCGTGTGGCAAGTG
>JAYVQD010000288.1:0-6760 GCA_043777275.1 Nitrosomonadales bacterium | reverse complement strand
CTTCATCGAGTTTGGCGCGTATCGCGCCCCAGATGCGCTCGTAAATGCGCGGCACTGAAATCAGCATCGTCGGACGCAACGTCTGTAAGTCTTCCCCGAGCTGCGGAATGCCGCGCGCGTACGACACCGTGGCGCCGCACATGATCGTCAGGTAATAGCCGCACGTGCGTTCAAAAGCGTGCGACAACGGCAGAAACGACAGGAACGAATCATCGGGACGCACCGTCAACAACTGCAAGGCAGCGTAGGCGTTGGTCAGAATATTATTGTGCGACAGCATCACGCCCTTGGGCTTGCCGGTGGTGCCCGATGTATACACAATCGTCGCCAGCTCATCGCCACTGCGCGCCAGATGTCGGGTAGCGGCCCCCTGATCGGGCAACCACTGCTCGATGGATTTTAAGCGCGGCTCATCCGCCGCACCCGCGATTGGTTGAACCACGGGATCAACGATCAGGATACGCACCAGCCCGCCCAGTTGATCGCGCACGTCCTTGAAGGCTGCCCATTGTTCGTTGGTGCCGAACAGCAGCACCTTGCAGCCGGAATCATTGACGATATAGGCCACATTGTCAGGGCGATCCTGCGTGTACAGCGGCACCACCACCAGGCCCAGCCCCAGCGCCGCCTGATCGAAAATAACCCACTCCGGCGAATTGCGCAGCATCACCCCCACGCGATCGCCCGCTTTCAACCCCTCTTTTTCCAGCGCCACCTGCCAGCGCGCCACCTGATGATCGATCTGCGCCCAGGTGTAGTCGCGCCAATTCGCGTGCTGTTGATTGTAATCGCGGTACGCCACGCCCTCCGGCGTGCGCTTCACCCGCTCACGAAACAGGCCGTCCAGCGTGCCTGCGGCCTCGACTGAAATGACGTGATCCATTGCGTTCATTGCATTGTCCGGCATGTCGCTCCTCCTTTTTTACGCTTATGTTTTTATCGTTATTCCAGGAACAGATCAGTATACAACTTCGCACCCGGCGTCACGGCATAGGCTTCGAAGTCCGTAACACCCGCCTCGCGCAGCACCACTTCGTCGATGTAAAAATGGCCGGTTGCCGCACGGCTGTCGTGGTTAAAAATCGCATACGCCGCGTCAGCCATGATCGCCGGTTTGCGGCTGGCCTTCAGGATGGCCTCGGGGAAATTCACCGCGATGGCTGCGGTGGCAATCGTGGTGCGCGGCCACAGCGAATTGACCGCAATGCCCTGCGCGCGGAATTCTTCCGCCATGCCCAGCGTACACATACTCATGCCGTACTTGCTCAGGGTGTAGGCGACATGATCCTTGAACCAGCGAGGCTTCATATTCAGCGGCGGCGACAGCGTGAGTATGTGCGGGTTTCTCCCCGCCGCGCCCGATTGCGCTAGATGCGGCAAACACGCCTGCGAACACGCAAACGTGCCGCGCGCGTTCACGCCCTGCATCAGATCAAAGCGTTTCATCGGCGTGGCCGCAACGCCGGTGAGCATGATCGCGCTGGCATTGTTGAGCAGAATATCGATGCTGCCGAACACCCGCACCGCTTCGGTCACGGCTGCGGCAATGGCGTTCTCATCGCGCACGTCCAGTTGCAACGCCAGCGCTTTGCCGCCGGCCGCTTCCACTTCCGCGGCGACGCTGTGTATGGTGCCTGGCAGCGAGGCGTGCGGCTCGGCGGTTTTTGCCGTCACCACGATGTTGGCGCCGTCGCGCGCGCAACGCAGCGCAATCTCTCGCCCAATGCCGCGACTCGCACCGGTGATGAAAATCGTCTTGCCCTGCAAGCTCGCCATCGCCCCTCCCGGACTCAATCGACACCGCGCCTTGATTCATTCAGTCGTGATTGAACACCGCTTTGCGCTTTTCCACAAACGCTGTTACGCCCTCGGCAAAATCCGCATGTGCCGCGCACCGTGCAAAGGCCTGCGCTTCCGCTTCCAGATGTTCCGTAAGTATTTGTTTTAATGAAGAATTTACCAGCGCCTTGGTTTCTGCATAAGCGCGTGACGGGCCTGCCGCCAGGCGTTGCGCGAGTTGTTGTGTGGCATCGTGCAGCTCTGCCGGCGCGACCACGCGATGGATGACGCCCAGCGATTGCAAAGCCGCTGCATCAACCGCGTCAGCCAACAACAACCATTCCATCGCTTTTTGATAACCCACCAGGCGCGGCAAAAACCAGCTTGCACCGCCGTCAGGGCTGGTGGCGATGCGACTGTACGCCATGTTGAATTGCGTGCCTTCCGCCGCGAGAATCAGATCACACGCCATCATGATGCTCATGCCTGCGCCCGCTACGGCGCCATGCACACTCGCGATCACCGGTTTGGGCGCACGGCGCAGCGCGAGGATGCCGCGATGCAGGTCACCCGCCAATCCAACCACCTTGATCGAGAAATCCGCCAGGTGTTCCTTGAACGACGCCACATCGCCGCCGGCGACAAACGCCGGCCCGGCGCCGCGCAGCACCACCACGCGCGCTTGCGTATCATGCTCCGCACGCTCGCACACAGCACGAAATTCAACAATGGTTGCGGGGTCAAGCGCATTCATCACCCGCGGACGATTGAAGGTGATGGTTGCGATGCCGTCAGCGACGGCATATAAAATGAGATCATTCATGGGTGTGCCTCATGTACTTACTTCACTGACGTGCCAGCGCCTCGAAGCTCACTGCCTGCGTCGTTTGAAACAACTCACTGCGACCGAAATCTTTCGGAAAATCATCCACCATAATCACCTTGCGTCGCAGCGATTTCGCGCGCGCCAAGGTGTCGGCTTCCTCCGGCGTAATCACACTCTTCGCCAGCGCATCCGCCGCCACCTGATCGCCGAATTCTCCGCTGATAGTCCCGGCGCGCTGTGCGGCGCGCATTTTCGACTCAATAGGTTCCGCCGCAATCACCGCCAGCAGCGCCAGATCGATAACCGTCACCGGATCGTTTTCGTCACGCGGTATGCACATGCCCTGCGTCAGGCGATCACGCGCAGGGCCCGGCGTCATCAACAGACCCACCACATTACTGCCCAGCGCGTCGACGGGCGCATTGAACACGCGGCCCCACGGGAAAATACTCACGCGCAGCCCCCACGCCACCAGCCGGTTCGGCAGATTTTCAAACAAACCGTAGAACGCCTCTTGCGTGCGATTCAAGGTGTCCTGCATCGCCCAATGCAGCAACGGCAAATCGTCTTCGGGACGGCCATCGTCTTCGAATTTTTTCAGCACAGTCGATGCCAGATACAGTTGGCTCAATATGTCACCCAGCCGCGCTGACAGCCGTTCACGACGCTTGAGCGAACCGCCCAGCACGAACATCGCCACATCCGACGCCCACGCAAACGCACTCGAAAGCCGCGTCAATTGCTGATAGTACTGCCGCGTGTGTTGGTTGCCCGGCGCCCCCGTCACAAAAACAAACCGCGCGCAGGTCAGCCCCATCCACGCCGCGCGCGCCTTGTTGGAAATGGTGAACGCGATGTGGCCGAAGAACGCCGCATCCAAATCGCGCAAGGCCTTGGCATCATCCGCTTCGTGCGCGGCCTCCATTTCCTTCAGAACAAACGGATGGCCGCGTATCGCGCCCTGGCCGTAAATAATCATCGAGCGGGTGAGGATGTTCGCGCCTTCGACGGTAATGCCGATCGGAATTTGCTGATACACGCGGCCCAGATAATTGTTCGGCCCCATGCAAATGCCTTTGCCACCATGCACATCCATCGCGTCATTAATCAACTGCCGGCCGCGCTCGGTGAGATGGTATTTCACGATGGCCGATATCACCGACGGCTTTTCACCCAGATCAATCGCGCCCGCCGTCATCACGCGCGCGGCTTCCATCACATACAGATTGCCGCCCATGCGCGCCATCGCTTCTTCGACGCCCTCGAAGCGGCCAATCGACATTTTGAACTGCGTGCGCACGCGTCCGTAACCACCGGTCGTGCGCGTCGCCAGTTTCGCCATGCCCACCGAGCTGCCCGGCAGCGAAATCGAGCGTCCCGCCGCAAGGCAATTCATCAGCATCTTCCAGCCCTGGCCGACGTAATCGACGCCGCCGATCACATAATCCATCGGCACGAACACATCCTTGCCCCAGTTCGGACCGTTCATGAACGCGCCGTTCAACGGAAAATGCCGCCGGCCAATATTGACGCCCGGCGTATCCGTGGGTATCAAACCCAGCGTGATGCCGCGATCTTCTTCAGAGCCGAGGATGTGATCGGGGTCATACAAACGAAACGCCAGCCCCAGCAACGTGGCAATCGGCCCCAGCGTGATGTAACGCTTTTCCCACGTAAGACGAATACCGAGTTCTTGTTTGCCCAGCCATTCGCCGTGACACACCACGCCAAAATCAGGAATGCCGCCCGCGTCCGAACCGGCCTCCGGACTGGTCAATGCAAAACACGGCATCTCCACACCCTTCGCCAATCGCGGCAGGAAATAATCCTTCTGCGCCTGGGTGCCGTAATGCAGCAGCAACTCCGCCGGCCCCAGCGAGTTGGGCACCATCACCGACACCGCCGCCGTGCCGCTGCGCGAGGTGAGCTTGACGATCACCGCCGAATGCATCAGCGCCGAGAACCCCTTGCCGCCAAATTCCTTGGGAATAATCATGCCGAGAAAACCCTGATCCTTGATGAACTGCCACGCACGCGGCGGCAGATCATGCAGATCATTGGTGATTTCCCATTCGTTCACCATGGTGCAGAGTTCTTCAACCGGGCCATCGAGAAACGCCTGTTCGTCCGCGCTTAACACGGGCTTGGGATACGCGTGAAGTTTTTTCCAGTCAGGTTTGCCGCTGAACAACTCACCGTCCCACCACACGGTGCCGGCATCCAGTGCTTCTTTTTCCGTGGAAGACATCTGCGGCAGAATGTCGCGGAACAAGCCAAGCAGCGGTGCGCCGAGTACGTTGCGGCGTATCGGTCCGGGATTGAGCAGCAGCGCGAGTATGGCCGCGATAAGGCACGCCAGCGCCACCATCACCGGCGAGGCGCCGCCGATAAAACCCATCACCACGATTCCCGCGAGTGCAGCGACGCTCCATAACCACGCCGGCGCGCAAAAGTACGCCAGCATCCAAACCGCCGCGACGAACGCGCCGAAAGCTATCAACGTCTGCATTTGCGCTGCCTACTTTTTGTGTCAGGAATAAAAGTCAGGAATAAAAATTATTGAATAAAAAATACTTAAAAAATCATACGCAACTATACGGAATGCAGGCCGCGGATCGCTTTGACCCGCTCTTTACCCGCCGCGATCATCAGCGCCCACTCGTTGGCGGCCGACATAAAGCGCGCGCCGAGCTTGATCGCGTATTCGTAATTTTTAGTGTCAGCCCCGGCCAGGCCGCCGATGCCGGGAATTTTGCCATGTTTGTGGCACGCGGCGACCACGCGCTCAAAGGCTACCTTCACCAGCGGATGCGTCAACTCGCCAACGATACCCAAATCAGATGACAAATCATTGCTGCCGATGTGCAGCACATCCACGCCGGGCACGGCGGCGATTTCTTCCACGTTTTCCAGCGCGGCTTTGCTTTCGATCATGCAAATCAGCAGCGTGTTGTCATTCAACACTTTTCGCGCTTCGACCATCGGCACCGGCTTATAACCAAAATGCGCCCAGCTCGATGTGCCGGAGCGATGGCCCACCGGCGCGTACTTGCAAGCCGCCACCGCCGCGCGCACGTCGTCCGCGGTCACCACATCGGGCACCACAATCCCCAGCGCGCCCGCATCGAGCATGCGCAGCGCCAAACCATAATCGCGATCAGGTATACGCACCAGCGGTGTGACGCCCGCGCCCAGCGCCGCCACGCACATCTGCGCCACATCGCCTTCGGGCAACGGGCTGTGCTGCAAATCAAAATACACTGCATCGAAACCGCAGGCGTTGGCGGCGAGCGCGATATCCACCGTGCGCGCGTGACGAATCATCAGCGCAAGGCCGAGATCACCGCGTTTCAAACGATCAGCTAGCGGATTCACAATCGTGGGGGTCATGAGTGATCCTTAAATTATTCAATAAAAACAGGTACTTATGATTATTTCTTTTTGCGGAATTTTGCCACCAGCGCGCCGATGCCTACGCCGCCGATCAACAGTATCTTCCAAAACTTCAGCAGAAACACGCCGATCACTGCCAGCAAGCCCAGCTTCTTCGCTGCCACGCCACCGATCAGCGCGGCTAACCCGTATTCCGCCACTTTGTCGGTAGACGAATTGAAATCCGCGTAACGCTTGCCGTCGTTGAAATTGAGCGACGCCAACAGCGCGTGCGCCACCGCTTTTTCCTGCTCGATGGTTTTCATTTCGGTCACCAGGTTAAGGCTGATATAGCCCTCGCGGCCCAGCGCATAGGTGTTGTAGTTGACACCTTTGTCGGCGCTGTCGGGCGCGCCTTTGTCTTTGGAAGACAGCGACCACACCAGCCGCTGCGCCGCGGCGTCATACGTGGGCGGCTGCACCCAGCCGACGATTTCCATCTCCGGGATGCCGCGCGACTTGCGCTCGCTGTTGCTTTGCTCGGTGCCTTCGCGAATATCCTTCAGCAACTCGTCGCCTTTCCAGTCGCGGGCATCATCGTCCTTGATGTAACCGGCCTTGACGTTGCGCGCGACCACCATCCATTCGGCCTTGCCCGTCGGCAATATCATGCCGAGCAAATCTGTGCCGCTGCGATTGCCCATCGCTTGCAGCAATTTCGCCGCTTCCGCCGTGGGCACAAACGCCTGCCCGGCGGCAATTTTCAACGTCGCCTGATCCGCC
>JAYVQD010000287.1:0-1768 GCA_043777275.1 Nitrosomonadales bacterium | reverse complement strand
GCGACGATCAACACCGCCGAAAGCAGCGCGGCGGCAAGGCCGGCAACGGACGCACGAGACTGAGACAGCATTTCGTTTCCTTCCCGAAGCCGATCTTCGGAGAGGCCAATGCCGCTGTCCAGGGGCTAAAGCCGCTAGAAGCCGTAAAGCCTGGCTGGGTTGTCGGTCATGATCCGCTCCGCCAGTTCAGCGGACGGCAGCGCGGCGAGGAAATCGTCGAGCACGGTCTCGTAGGACAGCTTGCGATACGGCGCGACGATCGCGGCGCCCTTGTGCTGGTCGTGCGCCGGGGTGAACGGCCAGTCGCTGCCCCACACGCAACGCTCCGGCGCGGCCTTGACCAGGGCTTGCGCTACCAGGGCCGCGTCTGCATACGTCGGCGGGCCGACATGCGTGTTCATGTAGGCGCCGGAGACTTTGACCCACGCGCGGCGCTTGGCGAGCAAATCCAGAATGATGGCGTGCGATGGATGCGCGATGCCTTCATCAATCGGCGGCTTGCCCATGTGATCAAACACAATCTGCGTCGGCAAACGCCGCAGCAAATCGGCGTGTTCGACGATTTTGTCGTTGGGCATGTTCAGTTGCACGTGCCAGCCGTAATCGGCAATGCGCCTGGCCAGCGGCTCGATCATGTCGATCGACACCACGGCGGTATTCGGATCACCCACGGTGAAGCGGATGCCGCGGATGCCCGCATCGTTGAGCTTTTTCAATTCGGCGTCCGTGACGGTGGGGCGCAGCACGCCCACGCCACGCGCGTTGTCGATGCCGAGTTCCTGAATCGCGTCGGTGGTGACGGTGTTGTCGGTGACGTAGTGGCGCGGGGTGACGATCACCACGCGCTCAACGCCCACGCGCTTTTGCAGCAGGCGGTAATCCGCCACCGCGCCATTCGGCATAACCGGTGCGCTCGACGGATAACGCGCGTCGTAGATGTGAATGTGGCAGTCGGCGGCTTTCGCGGGCGCGACGAGCTTCGGCGGCTCGGCGCCGGTGGAATGGGGTACTGCTTGCGTTACGCCTTGCATGGGAATCCTCTGTTTTGAAAAATGATGCGGTAACTATTCAATTTTGATACCCGCTGACTTCACCAGCTTTTCGTACTTCACCACATCCAGCTTGATAAACGCCGCGAACTCGGCGGGCGAATTGCCGATGGTATCCACGCCTTGCGCGGCCATACGGTCTATCGTTTCGGGCAAGCGCAACACGCGAATCACATCGGCGCTCAGTTTATTGACGATGGCCGCTGGCGTGCCGGCGGGCGCGAGGATGCCGTGCCATGCGGATTGCTCGAATCCCGGCAACGCGGTTTCAGACATGGTAGGGATGTCGGGCGCGGCACGCGAGCGTTGCGCGCCGGTCACCGCCAGCGCGCGCAGGCGGCCCGTGCGCACGAACGGCACGGTGCTGGGCGTAGTGCCGAAATACATCGACACCTGCCCCGCCAGCAAATCCGTCACCGCTGCGCCGCCGCCTTTATAGGGCACGTGAATGATATCGATGCCCGCCATGATGCGAAACATTTCACCGGACAGATGATTGGAGCTGCCGATGCCCGCCGACGCAAACGTGAGTTCGCCACGCCGCTGTTTTGCCAGCGCGATCAGCTCTTTCACCGAACGCACCGGCACCGACGGATGCACCGCGAGTATGTTGGGCGCGATGGTGGTTTGCGTCACCGGTGCGAAATCTTTCACCACGTCGTACGGCGGCTTTTTGAACAGCGTCATGTTGGCAGTGTTGGGCACGCCGCCCAGCAGCA
>JAYVQD010000286.1:0-6792 GCA_043777275.1 Nitrosomonadales bacterium | reverse complement strand
TCACCGAGTCACGCTCAAACGGGCCAACGGGCCATGGCGACAATCCAACTCCTCCCCCGGATTGTTCGTCATGGCCCACCGGACGCCGCATGCCAATTGGCATGCGGCGTTTTTTTATTGAATTTCTATTTTCTTCGCGCCGGCGATTTTTTTCCACTTCGCGATTTCGCCTGTCACATGCGCGCCGAACGCATCGGGCGTGGTGGGCGTCACCGCGCCGCCTAAATCCGTGAAGCGCTTGCGCACATCGGGCTGATCGAGCACCACGCGCATCTCACGATTGAGCTTGCTGACTATCGCCGGCGGCGTGCCGCGCGGCGCGGCAAATCCGGAATACGAGGTCACTTCGTAACCGGGCAAGGTCTGCGCCACCGTCGGCACATTGGGCAACTGCGGCGAGCGTTCAAGTGACGTCACGGCGATAGCGTTCAGCCTGCCCGCCTGCACGTGCGGATAAGCGCCGGTGAGTGTTTCAAACACCACATCGAGACGCCCGCTCACCAGCTCAATCACCAGTTCCGCGCCGCCCTTGAACGGGATATGCGTCATCTCGACATTGGCGTGCGTGTTGAACAACTCCACTGCCAGATGCAGCACCGAACCGATGCCCACCGAACCGTAGTTCAGTTTGCCCGGCGCTTTTTTGGCAGCGCCGATGAGATCTGCAATCGATTGCGTGCGCGCATCCGGCTTCACAATCACCGCGAACGGATACACCACCGCATTGGTAATCCACGCAAAATCGCGCAAGGGGTCGAACGGCAGTTTTTTCAGCACCGCCGCCTGCGTGCTGAACGCGCCGCTCACCAGCAGCAACGTATGGCCGTCGGCGGTGGCCTTCGCTACGGTGTCGGTGCCGATCATGCTGCCTGCGCCGGGACGATTTTCGACAATCACGGTTTGCCCGAAACGCTCGGTCAATTTTTGCGCCATCGCGCGCGAAATGATGTCGGTGTTGCCGCCCGCCGGGAAGCCCACCACGATGCGCACGGGGCGCTGCGGATAGGCTTTGGCCGCGTCCGCCGCACAGGCAACCGAGACGGGGGGTGCGGCAAAAACGATTACCAGCGCGATGGCACGCATCAGAATGAGGGTCATGGTTAGGTATTTGTTTGTATGGAGTATTTTATTATTCACGCATCGGGCTTTGCCCCCGACGCTTTAATGATCTTCGCGTATTTTTCAATCTCACGATTCACGTGCGCCGCGAGCTCCGCCGGCGTACTGCCCACCGGCTCCGCACCTTCGCGCTGCATGAAATTTTTCATGTCCTGATGTTGCAGGCTCTTGACCACTTCCGCGTGCAACTGGTTGATGATGGCGGGCGGCGTACCGGCGGGCGCCCACAGCGAAAACCAGTTATCGATATCGAATCCCGGAAAAAACGAAGCCACCGTCGGCAAATCCGGAAACACCGACGACTTGCGCAGCGTGGTCACCGCCAGCGCGCGCAGCTTGCCGCTGGCGACATGCGGGCGCGCGCTGGTGGTGGCGGGCATGCCGATTTCGATTTCGCCGCTCACCAGCGACAGCATCGCGCCGCTCACGCCCTTATACGGAATGTGCGTAAACTTCACGCCCGATAGTTGCTGCAAATATGCGCCCGCCAGATGGCTGGTGGTGCCGGTGCCGTTGGAGCCGAATGACAAAATATCTTTGCGCGATTTCGCCAGCTTCAGCAACTCGGGCAGCGTGCGCACCGGCACCGAAGGATGCACCACCACCACGATCGGCGCTGATGCCACCTGAGAAATCGGCGCGAGATCGCGGCGCATATCGAACGGCATTTTCGGAAACAGCGTCACATTGACCGCCATCGACGCCGTGGACATCAATAACGTGTGGCCGTCGGGCGCGCTTCTCACCACCAGCTCCGCGCCGATATTACCGGCGCCGCCGGGACGGTTTTCGACCGGCGCGACTTGCCCCCACGCAGCGTGAAACCGCACACTCAGCAGCCGCGCCAGAATGTCGGTGGCGCCGCCGGGCGTGAACGGCACAATAATACGTATCGGCCGCAGCGGATAATTTTGCGGTGCGCTTTGTTGTGCGAGCGCCGGTGCGGCTAACAGACACAACGTGGCAGCCGCTGTCGTGGGAATTGATCGAATGATGGTGTGCATGGGATTACGCTCCTTGTCTGACCTGCCCGGGTTGCAAACCCGCATCCTTGACTTACTGTAGCCCACTTCGCCCGCGTGTGTGTCTGTGCGTTGCTACGTGGGCCTACGTGGGCTTAATGCCCGTCACTTTCGATAAACGCTCCATCTCCTGCAAATACAATTCCAGAAATTGCCTGAACGCCGCCGGTGTGCTGCCCGATGGCGTATGACCGCCGAGGTCCATGGTGTCACGCATTTTTTGCGAGGTCAGCGCTTTCACGACTTCAGTCTGCATGCGCGAGACGATGGCCGCGGGCGTCGCCACCAGCGCAAAAATACCGTGCCATGCGGGGTCATACACCAACCCTGGAATGCCCGCTTCCGACAGCGTCGGCACATCGGGCAAACCCACCCAGCGTTTGCCGCCACTGGTGGCCAACACGCGCATACGGCCCGACTTGATGTGTTGCACCACGGTGGTGGGTGAGGCAAACGCCACTTGAACTTCGTTACCCAGCAGCGCCGCGATGGCCTGCGCAAAACCTTTGTACGGGATATGCACCAGCTTCGCGCCACTGCGCACATTGATTAACTCACCCAGCAAATGCTGGCTGTTGCCCACGCCGCCGCTGCCGTAATGCACCGGAGTGCGCGAGGTTTTGCCGAGCGCGCGCATGATGGTGTCTTGGGTGCCGCCTGCGGGTTGCGGGATGATCATGCGGATGGGGCGCGACGGATAACTTTGCGCGACGGCGACAGACACGGCAGCCGCACCCATCAGCAACAGGCTTGCCCCCAGGCACCGGCTCCTGCACCGGCTCCTGCACCGGCTCCTGCACGTATTGCGCATGCGCGCCCCTATTCGCTAAAAACCACCAACTACCGCGCCGCCCATCCCGGCAACTTTTTGCAGCGCTCCATCCATTTCACAATCGCCGGATAATCCTCCAGCGCCACCTTGGCCTCCGGCGCGGTTTCGATATACGGAAAGCACGCGGGCTCCGCAATCGTCGGGCGCCCCAGCGCCAACCAGTCGTGTGTTTTCAAATGCGCTTCGGCGACATCCAGCGCAACGCGGCCGAAATTTTGTCCGTCTTCCAGCGTGCCCAATGTCCAGCGGCCTTGAACCACGCCGCGCCGCGCGTACTGCAAGCCGCATTGCAGCTCGGTCGCGGCCAGCGCCACCCACTGCATTACTTCGGCCATGCCGGCGGCGTCGTTCGGCAGCCACGCTTCACCGCCATACTTGCGCGCGATGTAAACCAGACACGCAGCCGAATCCCAAATCACTTTGCCTTCATCTTCGATGGCAGGCACTTCACCGCGCGGATTGATTTTCATAAACGCTGCGCTCTTGTGCTGCTTGTTTTTCATGTCGATGATGACCACCTCGTGCGGCACTTTCAGCAGCGACAATAAAATGCGCAGCTTGTAGGAATTGCCCGATATCGTGCCCAGATATGCTTTCATGTAACTCTCCATAAGTATTTGTTTTTAAACAATATTTAAAACTCATCTGCTATGCGTTTTCTACCAGCCGCGCGGTTCGGCAGCCAGTGCAGGCAGACCTTTCAGTGCCGATGCCAGTGTGTCGCGCGCAGCAGCGCCCAGCAACGTGTTCGGTGCGCGCACGTTGCCGCACTCGCGCCCCATCACGCCGAGCGCGCCTTTTAATCCGCACAGCCCCGGCACTTTCACCGCCTGATACAACGCGGCGACCTGCTCCTGCGCAGGGCGCGCGTCAACGTATTTGTCCTGTTTGCACAGATCGTACAGTTGTCGAATCAATTTTGGCGCCACGCCCGCCAGCGGCGAGAATAGGGTCTTGGCGCCGATCGCGCCCGACGACACCATAAAGTCCGTGGCCGACATGATCTGAAAATCCGGCCGCACGCGGCTGGCCGCGGTAATGATGTTAAGCATGAACTGCCAGTCGCGGCTGGCATCGACCACGCCCGCGAAGTTAGGAAGGCGCTCGATCAGCTTCAACACCTGCTCGGTGCTGATTTTGGTGGCGCCCATTTCGTGCGGCGTGTAATACACCAGATACGGAATGCTCACCGCCGCGCCGATCAGCGCCAGATGCTCCAGCACCATGGCGGGCGGGGGCGTCCAGTAGTACGGGGTGGTGGCGACAATAGCCGATGCCCCGGCGTCCTGCGCAAAGCGCGCGCGATCCGCGGCGATCTGCGTGCCTGAGTCGCTGGCATGCGCGATCACCGGCACGCGTGCGTTCACTTGCTTGATGGCAAACGCGATCATGCCGCGCTGCTCCGTATCGGACAAACTCACCGACTCGCCCGCGTGCATCGTCACCGCCAGCGCATCCGCGCCGTTTTTCAGATGAAACTCGATCAGCCTGGCGTAGGCGTCGTAATCGACGCTGTGGTCAGACTTGAACGGAGTAACCGGTGTGTGTACCAGTCCGGGATTGTATTTAGCCATTGCCAAAACCTTTCAGTAACTATCAGCCTGCCAACCTACCAGCCATGCGGCTCGGAATCGAGTATGCCCATATCCAGAAGCTGCGTGCGGATGTCCGCGATGCGTTCTTTTGTCGCGGTCGGCAACGGCGGGCGTGTGGGGCCGACCGGACGGCCCATAATCACCATGCCGCCCTTCAACGACGACGGGTATTGATCGCGGAACAAATCCCACAGCCGCGCCAGTTTGTATTGCAGCTCACGCGCCTTGGGCCAATCGCCTTTTTCGCAAGCCTCGAACAACGCAGTACACAGATTCGGGCAGATCGCCCCGGCAGACGAATACGAACCCGCGCCGCCCAGCGGCACCGATGGCAGCAAGAACTCCACCCCCGCGATCATGGCGAAATCCGGTTTCATTGACAGCGCCACACGCGAAATCTCCAGAAACTTTTCGCTGTCGAAGCTGGCTTCCTTGATGCCTACAAAATTCGGCAGCCGTTCGATCAGCCGCCGCGTCATGTCGCCGGTGATTTCAACGCCTTCCAGATACGTGGGCGAGTTGTAGGCGATGAACGGCAGGCTGGTGTGGGTCGCCACCTGCACAAAATAATCGTAGAGCGTTTCGTTGTCGTAGTGCCAGAAATACGGCGTGATCGCCAGCACCGCATCGGCGCCGATTTTCTCGGCATGGCGCGCGAGCTCGAGCGTATCTTCAACGGCGAGCGCGCTGATGTGTATCGACACCGGCACGCGGCCTGCGGTGACTTTCACCGCCACTTCGGCGAACAACTTGCGTTCGGCAATCGTCAGGTTGAGCGACTCGGCCTTGTGATGCGGCCACGCGATGGCGGTGGCGCCGGTGCGCACATGAAACTCCACCAGTTTTTCAAACGTCGGCAGATCAGGACTGAAGTCATCTTTGAGCGGCGTGACCGTGCTCTGCATCACGCCTCTGAGTTTTAACGCCATGGGTTAATCCTGTAAGTATTTGTTTTTAAACAACTTTTTACCGACTCGTTTATTGGCCGCACAAATACGGCAACGCTTCACCTATCGACGTGTTCAGCACCGCATCGGCGATGCCATCAAACTGCGTCGCCTGCGCATTGAGTATCACCAGCCGCGCGCCCGCCTGCTTCGCCAGCGGCACCGCGCCCGCCACCGGATACACCTGCAAGGTGCTGCCCACGGCCAGTAACACATCGGCCTCGCGCGCTGCCTGCATCGCGCGATCAATCACCTCGGGCACCAACGCCTGCCCAAAAGAAATGGTGTCGCTTTTTAAAATGCCGCCGCATTCGGTGCAGGCCGGGTCTTGCTCGCCCGCACGCACGCGCGCCAACACGATCTGCATATCGCCGCGCCAGCCGCACGACAAACACATCGCATAGTGCAGCGTGCCGTGAACCTCAATCACTTTTTCAGCAGGAATGCCTGCGCGCTGATGCAGGCCGTCGATGTTCTGCGTAATCAGCGCGTGCAGCTTGCCGCGCTTTTCAAGTTGCGCCAGCGCCAGGTGCCCGCCGTTGGGGCGCGCGGTCCACGCCGGACTGGCCAGGCGGTTTTGCCACGACAATTTACGCACCTCGGGGTCGGCCACGTAATAGCGTATGTCCGACATTTTTTCGGCGAGCGGATTTTTCGTCCACACGCCCTGCGGCCCGCGAAAATCCGGTATGCCGGAATCCGTGGAAATCCCCGCGCCGGTCAACACCACCACGCGGTTGGCTTCCGCGATCCAGCCGCGCACCTGGTCGAGGGGAGTTGTCATGAAAACGACCGCCTGCAAAGCGCCCGGGGATCTGCGCTACTTGCGCCAGCCGTTGCCGCCGTCGATATTAATCACCTGCCCGCTGATGTAGGACGCGCGCGAAGACGCGAGGAACGCAGCCACATCACCGATTTCTTCAGGCCGGCCGGCGCGACCGAACGGCAGCGACTTGACGCGTTCACGCAGCAATTCTTCCCACCGCGCCGCATCACCCAGCTTGGTCTGCGCGTCGGTTTTGAGCAGCGTGACCAGACGATCGGTTTGGGTCATGCCCGGATTGATCGCCACCACGCGCACGCCGTGGTCGGGGCCCTCGGCGCCGAGGGCGCGGGTGAACGCCATTAACCCGGCATTGGCCGCGGCGCCGGCGATGTAGCCCGCGCTCGGACGATCTCCCGCCATGCCGATGATATTGACGATAACGCCGGATTTGCGCGCGCACATGGCCGCATAAATCTCGCGCGTGAGATTGATGTAGCCAAACACCTTGAGA
>JAYVQD010000285.1:0-6795 GCA_043777275.1 Nitrosomonadales bacterium | reverse complement strand
CTCGCGCATGCCGAGCAAGCCGAACGACCGCTCTTTGCGGTTGTCGGCTACGATGACTCCTTTGCCGTTATCGCTGATGCGCACCACCACGCTTCCGCTACGGCGCCGCACCTCAATGCCAACCCAGTCGGCGCCGGCATGCCGTGACACATTGGTCAGCGCCTCCTGCACGATGCGGAAAATCGCCGTGGCGGCATCGCCATTCATACCCAGATCCTCATCGGGAATGTCCAGATCGATACGTATGCCGGAGCGCCCTGCAAACTCTTTGGCCAACCATTCCAGCGTGGGCGCCAGCCCCAGATTGTCCAGCATCACCGGGCGCAGATCGGCGGCGATACGCCGCACCGAAGTCACCGTGGCGTCGATCAGTTGCTTCATGCCCTCGGTACGCTTGCGCAGCACATTCTGCGCGGGATCGAGATTCAGTTCAGTCTCAAGCGCTGCGGTATCCATCTTGAGCGCGGTCAGCGCCTGCCCCAGTTCATCATGCAGTTCCCGCGCTATGCGGGTTTTTTCTTCCTCGCGTATGGTTTGCAGCGCCGACGACAATTCGCGCAGCCGATCGCGCGACTCGCGCACCAGCGCCTCGGCCCGCTGCTGCTCGTGAAGCAGACGATGCATGTCCGCTTCCATGCGCTTGCGCTCGGTAATGTCACTGTAAATCGCCGACGTGCCGGCGATCGAGCCATCAAAGCGCCGGATCGGCGAGATAGTTACTTCGACATCGATCTCAGCGCCGTCTTTGCGCCGGCGCCGGGTCGGAAAGTTAATGATCGGCTCGCCGCGCAGGGCGCGCTGGGCCAGCCCCACCTGCCTCGGCAACGCCGCGTCCGGGTAGATCAAGCTGATGTTGTGGCCGATGGCTTCTTCCGGTGTGTAGCCGAAGATACGCGCTGCGGCCAGATTCCAGTTGACGATGATGCCGTCAGGCCGGCGGCTAATAATCGCTTGCGCCGCTGAGTGAATAATGTCGGCCTGGTAGCGCAGCATTTCCTGCTCGTGTATGCGCTCGGTGACATCGCGCAGCATCACGGTAAACAACTTGCAGCCAGCCACTTCAGTGCGCGTGATCGAGGCGTCGATGGGAAATTCCTCGCCATTCGCGCGCAGCCCGGTGAGAATGCGCTCCCCGCCCATGGTGCGAACGGCGTCCGCCGCGCCGCGCGTCGCGCTGTTCGCCGAACCGATGCTGTAGCTCTCGAGATGAACCCGATGCACCGCGCGCGCGCTCACGGGAATAAAGCGCTCCAGCGGGCCGCCCAGCGCCTCGGCCGCGCTGCATCCGAAAATCACTGCGGCCTCGGGGTTAAAGCGCACGACGGTTTGCGTCTCATCCACGCTGATCACCGCCAGCTTGATCGAATGCAGAATCGCCGCCAGATGCGCTTCGCGTTGCTCCAGCGCAAGCATGCGGGTGACTTCAGCAGATTCCGGTGCGCTCATCATCATACCCTTAAGTATAAATCTATGAATAAAAACAAATACTTACGTTATAGGCGGTACGCTCACACGGCGCCAGCAGCAGCATCCAGCAGCGCGCTTGATGCAGATCAATCGCCGATCCGGCACACGCAGTAGATTCTATCAGCAGCACCGCTGCACTGTTGGGGCGTCACACAGCGATGAACACATCGAAGATCGAACAGGAATCAAGGGGCGTGGATGGCCGCGCGCTACCCAGCGTGTTTATTGCCGACCCATCCGCCGCCATCATCGAACGGCTCGCTGCATCCATCAGCGATGTAGCGCACGTGATCGGCCGCGCCACCAATGCACACGACGCGATTATCGGCGTGCGCCACACCAACCCGCACGTTGCAGTGCTGGATATCGGCATCCCCAACGGCATTGATCTGCTGAAAAAAATCAAGAACCATCAGCCGCCGGTGATCGTCGCCATCCTCACCCACAGCGCGGAAGACGACACCCGGCGAATTTGCCTGCGCCTGGGCGCGGAGTATTTTCTCGACAAAATTCATGCGTTCGACCAGGTGCGCGAAATCGTGATCACCGTCGGCAGTGGATGGAGCGGCGCAGCACAAAAAATCTCATAGCGGCAGCGGTGGCATCGGCGGCATTTGACCGTCGCGTAATCCGCTCTTGAACTTTTGCGGCGCCATGAGAAGGATGCGCTGGTACAGATGCGTAAACTCCAGGCGATGGTTGTTGCCGAACAGGGGATCATCGTTGGCGGCGAATGCCTGCACGACAAGCGCCCAGTCGTCCTCCGTCAGCACGCTGCGCGCGCGTGCCAGCAAATCGTCTTCCTGAACGAAATGCGCCAGCATGTCCGTCGCGTAACTATTGACGGCCTCCTGAAACTGCCGCAAGCCATCGGACGCGCCTGCCTGGTAATGCACGAGCTTGCGATGTAATTCAGACACCTCGCGCTCGCTGCGCGCGTGGTCGGACTGCAGGCGCTCAAGCACGGCGTCGAATTCAGTGCTGCGCAACCGCATCCGCTTGAACAAATACTCCTCTTCTTTGGGATGGTGGCAGCGCTCCGGAAAATCATCAATGTAGTACAGCGCCACGGCAAGCAACGCGAAATCCGGCGCGGCATGGCCCGCCACGATCTTTTTCAGGAGTTCAAGCAATGTGTGCAACACAGTACCCAGCGAACGGTGCTCCAGCTTGATAGTGGCAATCGCCACGTCGCTTGCGCTCATGAATTCACCCCGATGCTTGTGTTGACTCGTGCTCACTCGTACTGATCCCGATACGGAACGAACTATCACGCAGCCCGCAGGCACGTGGATTGATTCAAATCAATCGGGCATGCAATATAAAATAATTAATAAAAACAAATACTTACAAAAAATCGGGCGTCCGAGGTGCCGCAGACCGGTGCGTGGCTTATGCTGGTTCGCGCCTAAACTTGATCTGGCGCATGTTCAAGCATCACCACAAATGCTCTGATGACAGGGAGCGGGCACTGTAGGCATCACGAACAGAAAGACGAGGCGCCATGGCTGAACTATTCGGTTCCGATGCGTTTTCCCCCAAGGAAATCGCCGAGCGCGTTGAAAACGTCGGCGTCGCCAAAGCGCGGCTGCCACTGTTGCCGATGGCCATGTTGGGCGTGCTGGCCGGCGGGTTCATCGGGCTGGGCGCGTTGTATTACGTCATTGTCGTCAGCGACCCCACGCTCGGTTTTGCGACGGCGCGCGTGCTCGGCGGCGTGTGTTTTTCACTCGGCCTGCTGCTGGTGGTGGTGGCCGGCGCGGAGTTATTCACCGGCAACAACCTGCTGGTGATGGCGTGGGCCGACGGCAAACTCTCGACGTGGGAGGTACTGCGCAACTGGGCCGTGGTGTGCGCCGCCAATTTTGCGGGCGCGGTGGGTCTGGCGGCGCTGGTGTATCACCTGATTTACCGGCGGCCTGCGGTTAAATCATAAAACCTCACCGCAAACGAAATACAATATATGCTGACGATTGGGATGCGCTTGTGAAGCCCAACCATGCCGGGAATGGTGAGTATGAATCAGGACAGCGCTGAATTATTTTTTCTCGAACAACCCGTCAGCACCGATGTGCTGCTGGAAAAATACGCCAAGGGTAGCGAGCACACGGCAGACGAGGTGCGATGGCGCGTGGCGCGCGCGTTGGCCGCTGTCGAACAAGACCCCGCGCGATGGGAAAACGGTTTTTTTGATGCACTGACCGGCGGCTTTATTCCGGGCGGACGCGTCAACTCCGCCGCCGGTACCGACTTGCAGGCGACGCTCATCAATTGTTTCGTGCAGCCCGTGGGCGATTCGGTGTCGCAAACGGTCGCTGGCAAGCCCGGCATTTATGTCGCGTTGCGGGAAGCGGCGGAAACCATGCGCCGCGGCGGCGGCGTCGGTTACGATTTTTCATCGATCCGGCCCAAAGGTGCTTATGTGCGCGGCACGCATTCGAGCGCCAGCGGCCCGGTGTCGTACATGCGCGTGTTCGACCGCAGTTGCGAAACCGTCGAATCGGCAGGCTCGCGGCGCGGCGCGCAGATGGGTATATTGCGCTGCGACCACCCGGATATCGAAACCTTCATCCACGCCAAGGATCAAGGCGATCTGCGCAACTTCAACGTCAGCGTCGCGGTAACGGACGCCTTCATGCAGGCGGTCGAAGCCGGCGCTGACTGGGAACTCGCGCATCAGGCCGCGCCGGGTGAAGAATTCGTGCAGCGCGCGCGCCGGCGCGCCGATGGCGCATGGGTCTACCGCACGCTGCCCGCGCGTGAACTGTGGCGGCAGATCATGCAATCGACTTTTGACCACGCCGAGCCAGGCGTGGTGTTCATTGATCGCATTGCCGCCGACAACAACTTGTCGTATTGCGAACAGATTGAATCCACCAATCCGTGCGGCGAGCAGCCGCTGCCTGCGTACGGCTGCTGTTGTCTGGGCAGCATCAATCTCACGCGCTTTATCGTTGATGCGTTCGCGCCGCAGGCGCGTTTTGATTTCGCGGCGTTCGCGCGCGTGGTGCGCCCGGCGGTGCGCATGCTTGATAACGTGCTCGATGTCACCGTATGGCCGTTGCCGCAACAGCAGGCCGAAGCGCGCGCCAAGCGGCGCATTGGCCTGGGCTTTACCGGGCTGGGCGACGCGCTGATACTGCTCAACCTCAAATACGACACGCCTCACGCACGCGACATGGGCGCGAAGATCGCTGAGGCCCTGCGTGATGAAGCCTATGCCGCCTCGGTGGACATCGCCAAAGAGAAAGGCGCGTTCCCGTTATTCGATGCGAAACAGTATCTCGCCGCGCCACGATTCGCCTCGCGCCTGCGCGATCCGTTGCAAAAAGACATCGCGCGCCACGGCCTGCGTAACAGCCACCTGTTGTCGATCGCGCCCACCGGCACCATTTCACTCGCGTTTGCCGACAACGCGTCGAACGGCATCGAGCCCGCGTACGCGTGGGTCTACCAGCGCAAAAAGCGCATGCCCGACGACACGCACAAAACCTACGATGTCGAAGATCACGCATGGCGGCTATTCCGCCATGGCGGTGGCGACGCGGCGCATCTGCCACCGGCGTTTGTCACCGCGCTGGAGATTTCCGCGCTCGACCACATGCGTATGGTGGCGGCGGTCTCGCCGTTTGTCGATTCGGCGATCAGCAAAACCGTCAACGTACCGGAAGACTATCCGTATGAGCAATTTAAAGACCTGTATGTCGAAGCGTGGAAATCGGGACTGAAAGGCATCACTACCTATCGCCCCAACGCCGTGCTGGGCAGCGTGCTATCGATTCAACCGTCGCAGCCCAACGATCTGGACACCACGGACGTGGATCGGCGCATCCAACTCGACGCCGCGCCGCAGCCGGCGCTCGCCAGCTTGCGCTGGCCCGGCCGGCCCACGCTGCCCACCGGCAATCCGTCGTGGACCTACATGGTTGAATCGCCGTTTGGACGATACGCGATTTTTGTCGGCCACGTCGAAAGCGAGAACGAAAGCGGCGCGCCGACGCCGTTCGAGGTGTGGGTCAACGGCAACGAGCAGCCGCGCGGCATCGGCGCGGTGGCCAAAACCCTGTCGATGGACATGCGCGTGCAGGACGCCAAATGGCTGCGCGTCAAACTCGACATGCTGGCGCGCGCGGGCGGCGATGCATTTGAGTGCGCGATGCCGCCGTCGGGTTTGCCCGAACGCGTGCCGGGCATGGTCGCGGCCTTCGCGCGCATCGTGCGTTATCGCATCGATCAACTGGGCGCGCTGGCGCAACCGGACGCCACCAATGCTTCACCCGTGCTCGACGCCCTGTTCGCAAAAAAAGAACCCAAGACCGGCCCCGACGGCACCATGTCGTGGACGGCGGATGTCTACAATCCGAGTTCGCAAGACGACTTCGTGCTAATGCTAAAAGAGCTGGTGCTGCCCAACGGCCAGCGCCGCCCGTATTCGGTGTGGATGGCGGGCGTCTATCCGCGCGCGCTCGACGGCCTGTGCAAGCTGCTCTCACTCGACATGCGCGTGATCGATCCGGCATGGATCGGCATGAAGCTGCGAAAACTGCTCACCTACGACGAGCCGCTCGGCGATTTTCTGGCGCGCGTGCCGGGCGAAGAACGGCAGGAAAATTATCCCGGCACCGTCGCCTATGTGGCGCGCCTTATCATTCACCGCTACGCCATGCTCGGCGTGCTCGACGAGCGCGGCTATCCGTTAAACGACATGGGCGTGCTCAACATGCCCGACGACGACCGCAAGCCCAGCGCCTACGACTACAAACCGCGCTTCGGAAAACCGTGTCAGGAATGCGGCAACACCGCGATGATTAAAAAAGACGGCTGCGAGTTTTGCACCGCGTGCGGGGCTATCGGCGTCTGCGGCTAATGGAATAGCACGCAATAAATATTTTTTAAAAACAAATACTTACAATACCGCCATCGCGCGGCACAGTAAGGCGCGCTGAGTCTTGTCACCGGCTTCGTTACGGCCACTGTGCTCCTGCTGCGCGAATTCAGCGCGCACCACGCCGTCGTTACGAATAGTTGCAACCCCACCCATTGCACTAACGCTACCGCCCCTGATTTCCATACAGGACAGAGGCGGATGCGCGAGTTTGATTTGGATCAAAATTGCAGCAATCGGATTGAACCCGCGCGGCAACCCCGGTCGAACACAACGTTGTCCTTGTGACCGTGGTCATGCTGGACAAAATACCGATGTTAATTTTCAAGGAGATCACAGTAGTCTCCCAACGTTCTCACGAGAGGCGGTCATAAGTTAATGATTGATTGGGTAAAACGGGCAGTTTTTTCTGGTCTCGATTTGAACGTCCAGGCGCAGACTTT
>JAYVQD010000284.1:0-1777 GCA_043777275.1 Nitrosomonadales bacterium | reverse complement strand
AATTGCGCGCGCTCAAGAAGGGATTTGTGCGTTCGAATACACGCGGCGTTTACAAGGAGGACGATGACGACCGTTGGGTGGCGGATCATCCCGAGATTAACCGCATTGCCGATGCCATCGAGGCGCGGCGGATTGAGCTTGGCAAGACTTCCGGATTCGAACGCATGTATGCGCGCGTGACGAAACTTTATTTTGGCGGCATGGCGCGGCACCTTGCGGAGTTGCGGCCTTTGCTCAAGCCGGGCGCGCAACTCGCGTACGTGGTGGGCGATCAAGCGTCGTATTTGCGTGTGATGATCCGCACCGGCGAGTTGCTGGCGGATATTGCGCAAGGCTTGGGATACCGGCTCAAGCGCATCGATCTGTTTCGCACACGCCTCGCGACGGCTTCTCGCGAGCAGTTGCGTGAAGAAGTAGTCGTGCTCGAATGGCCTGGAAAAGGAAAGTAAGCCATGGAAAAGAATAATAATCGTTACCTGCAAATCATCGAATCGATATTCGACAAGCACTATAAGCGGGGTGCTACTGCAATCGAATTTACGCGTGAGGATATTGTCACCGCGGCGCAGCGGCTCAAGGTGGCGTTGCCGAAGAATCTAGGTGACGTGTTGTATTCATTCCGCTATCGCGACCGAGTTACCGCTCAGCATTCTACGCCGTGCGACGAAAGGGCACGAATGGATCATTCGTCCGGCCGGACGTGCGCTGTACCGCTTTGTTCTCACTCCTAAAGGCGCGGCCAACATCAAACCGACTGCCGCATTGGCGGAAACGAAGGTGCTGGATTCAACACCGGGCGTTATTGCAGCTTATGCGCTGAGCGATGAACAGGCGCTGCTTGCAAAGCTGCGCTACAACCGTCTCATTGATATTTTTACGGGCTTGACCTGCTACTCGTTGCAGAATCACTTGCGTACTACGGCACCCGGCATGGGGCAAGTGGAGACCGATGAAATTTACATCGGCATGGATAAGCGCGGTGTGCATTTTGTATTGCCCGTACAGGGCAAGGGTGGACGGGACAAGATCGGCGTGGTGCAGATTGAGCAGGATTTCGCGGTTTGCGTTGCAAAGTTTCCTGCGTTGGTATGCCGGCCGATAGCGGCTCAGTTTATGGCTGACAATGTGATTGCGTTATTCGCGTTTGAGCTTGTCGACGGTTCGGTTAAGCTTATTGATGAAAAGCACTATCGCATGGTGCGCCCCGATGAACTGTCGGCGCAGGAACTGCTGGCGTATCGGGGGCGTCAAGCATGATGTGCAGCTTGTGAATAGGCACCGGACAGGGTGTATGATGGAATCCTCAATCACGCAGGCAGAATCCGCATGAGCACGCCCGAACCCAAGTCATGGAAAGCCGATTTTTCCGGCGGTGTTATGCCGCACGTCGATGCACGCTGGCAGACGCGTTACGGCGTGGCGTGCGGCGTGATATTGGCCGCGTTTCTGCTGCGGCTGACATTGTTCGGTCACCTGGACACCCGCTTGCCTTTTGGTTTTTTCCTGCTGGGGGTGATGGTGGTGGCGTGGTACGGCGGGATCGGTCCGGCCTTGTTTGCCGCTGCCGCCGGGTTGCTGCTCGGCGGTTATTTCTTTCTGCCGCGCAGCGGCGCAACCGTTGCGATGGGCGAGGCGGAACGCACGGCGATCCTGATTTACATCATCAATGCGACGCTGGTGTCGTTTTTGATGGACAATCTGCACGCGCGCATCAAAAAGCTTGAGTCGGATAAAGCGAAATGCGCCGGGCAGCCGCCGGACGCCGGAAGCTAATCGC
>JAYVQD010000283.1:0-6828 GCA_043777275.1 Nitrosomonadales bacterium | reverse complement strand
CTTTTACGAGCGTGATGTTTCCGAGTCGATCACCGCGCACACGTGGGCGCGCATCATGGATTTCGCGTCGCCGGTGAACGCAATTGTGGCGGAAGATGTCGCTGGCGACGTCATCGGCATCTGCAATTACATCCTGCACGAAAACACCTGGACGCTGACGCCGGTGTGTTATCTCGAAGATTTGTTTGTTGACCCCGCGTGCCGCGCTACCGGTGTGGGCAAACAGTTGATCGACTGGCTGGTGACCGAGATGAAAACGCAGGGCTGGTCGCGGCTGTATTGGAACACCAAAGAAAACAACTATCGCGCGCGCGGGTTGTATGACAAGTACACGCCGCACAGCGGGTTTTTGCGGTATGTCATTAATAATTAAACTCTCCGTTATTCCCGCGAAGAGCCTGTCCTCGAATGTTTTAGTCGGGGACGGGAATCCATAGGGCGCTGGAAGAAGCAACTGTGTTATGGGTCCCCGTCTGCACGGGGACAACAGTGCGGTAGTTGGGCGGGGTATGCGCAGCCATCACCTGATGTTAGACGAAAGAAAAGCTAATCCACTCTGACCTTCGGCTTCTTCACCACGCCTGTCCATCGGCTGATTTCGTCCACCACAAAGCGGCTGAACTCCGCCGGCGATTGATAGTCAATGTCGGCGCCTTCGTGGATCAGGCGCTTGCGCAAGTCTTCCATGGCCAGCACGGTTTTTACTTCGGCGCCCATGCGTTCGACAATGGCGATGAGCGATACACCGGCGGTTGCGATGAACTTCATGGGTTTGCCCTCCGTAGTTGGGTCACAACGAATTCACCGCTCGATCTTGATCCCCGCAGTCTTAATCACCTTATCCCAGCGATCCGACTCTTTACGCATATGCGCTGCCAGCCCCGCCGGCGTACTCGACAGCGGCTCCGAGCCCATTTCAAGCAGGCGTTTCGCGAACGGCGGATCGGCGATCATCTTCACCATCTCGGCATTGAGTTTGTTAATGATGGCGACCGGCGTGCCTGTAGGGGCCAGCATCGCATACCAGTTCACGCACTCAAAGCCCGGCAGCGTTTCCGCGATCGCTGGCACGTCAGGCGCGACGGGTGAGCGCTTGGGGCCGCCCACGCCCAGCGCTTTTAACTTGCCGGATTTCACCAGCGGCAGCACTGCCGGAATACTGTTGAACATGAAATGCATTTGCCCGCCGACGACATCGGTGACGCCGCCGCCGGAGCCTTTGTACGGCACATGCACAAAGTTAATTCCGCCCAGCGATTTGAGCAACTCGCATCCCAAATGGTTCGGCGTGCCGGTGCCGGCGGAAGCGCAATTGAGCGCGCCCGGTTTCGCCTTCGCCAACGCAATCAGTTCCGGCACACTGTTCGCCGCAACCGCCGGGTGCGCAAACAACATCTGCGGATTGATCGATCCCAGCGAAATCGGCGCCAGATCACGAAACGAATCGTAAGGTGTTTTGAACAGCAGCGGGTTAATCACCAATCCGGCAGACGTGGAAAAAATCAGCGTGTAACCATCCGGGTTGGCCTTTGCCACAATCTCATGCGCGATCACACCGCCCGCACCGGAGCGATTGTCGAGCACCATTTGCTGTCCCCACGCATCGGTAAAACGCTGCGCAATCGCGCGCGCGGTGAAATCATTCGCGCTGCCCGCCGAGCCGGGGACAACAATGCGCACGGGGCGGTTGGGATAATCGTGATTGGCGGTCTTGGGTTGTGCCTGTGCTGCGCCCGATAGCAAGGCGAGTGCTGTGATGGTTGCGGCGGTGACACGCGGATGATTCAAGTGATGTTCCCTGACTGTGGAGTGATGCAGTGCATTTTACCAGCCCGTCATCCCGGCGCACGCCAGTGCCCCATGCGGCCCTCACGTCTCAAGTCGATTTGGCACAGGCATTAGGTAGTTAAAATTATTTACAGTATATTCTCCAGCACATCTAGAGATGCAGGATCAACCAATAGCACGTTGAGCTTATTCGCCAGTTGAATGGCGCTTTCTGTAAAGCCAGACGGGGACACAACGATTGCAAAGTCGGTCTCATAGAAAGCTTTTCCTGCATGCACTTCTTGGACAGCTCCGTTTCCAATTCGAGAAGTGTAATTCTTGCATTGAATTGCGACGGATCGATTGTTTTTACGCGCAATAATGTCAACACCTTGATCCCCGGATGATTTCGTCAGCCTTCCTTCCCAACCAGTTTGAATAAGTACTGCAAGGCACGCATGTTCGAAGCCAATGCCGTCAGATTTCATCGGCTCTGGTAGATGCGCCGCTGGGCTGATTCTTTCGTCAACTCGGTATGCTACATATGCATTCCAGTCGAAGATTACCGCAACATCATCGCAAATCGTATTGAGCTTTTCCAGCCATAGGAAAATTGATAGATTTTTCTCGACAAATCGCAAAATCTCAGCATGCCACTTGTCGCTCTCGCCGCCGCCATAATCACCAACGTGCTCAAGTTGCCGTCTTTTGACTGCCAAGGTTGGTTCGTATCTTGAAATCTCACTGTCAATCGTATCGAGGATGCGACGGATCTCCTCAAAGTCCATGGAAAGAAGCCCGATATCAACTGGAAACTCAGAAAGATGGGCAAGAAGGTTTGAGCGCGTGTCCTCGTATTTTGCTTGCCTCTCTTTGTGAATTGCCACTAGCGAGCGGCTCCATGATTCTGAAGTGGCCTCCTTCATATAGGTTTGATGTTTACGTTCTGTTTCCGACCATGCATTGTCGAGACTAGCGATTTGCGCCCGAGTTGCCGATTTCGCTTTCTCTAACGCAAGTCGCTTACTCTCAGAGATCGCGGCGATATCTGCGGCTAATATTTCAATAATTTCGTGCTTATCCATATGCATGGAGATACGCAAGTCCAACTTGATTTGAACCGAAGAACTGTGGAATAACACTGGCATGCGCAAACATTTTACGCCAGCAAGAATTCTCGTACGGCCTTGATTTGATCGTCCGCCATCAGCATCGGCGCGTGTCCCACACCGGCAAACTCCACCAGCCGCGCTTTGGGTCCGCGCTGCGCCATCGCCAGCGCGGTGTCTTTCAGCAGCAAATCCGAATCCGTGCCGCGCAGCAACAGCGTGGGGCAGGTGATGCGGTCGTAGGCGTCCCAGAGATCGATATCGTTGAGCGGGCCTTGCTGAAACGGCAGCGCGATGCCGGGATCGTAGTTCATCGTCCATGTGCCGTCGGCGTTTTGCCTGGCGTTGTGGCGCGTCAGATGATCCCACTGCGCGTCGCTGTGCGGGCCGAAGGATGCTGACACATACCTGACGTACGCATTGGTTTCTGCCAATGTTTTAAAAGACGGGGCTTTGCCGACGTAAGCGGCAATGCGTTCCAGCGACGCTTTGGGTATGAGCGTGCCGACGTCGTTAAGCACCAGCTTGCGCACGGGCGTGCGCGCCAGGCTGGCGAGCAACAGGCCGATCATGCCGCCCATCGAGGTGCCTACCCACCGTATTTCGCGCGGGCCATCCGCGGACAGCTTTGCGATGAGCGTGGTGATATCCGCCAGGTATTGCGGCAGACCGTAGTGTTGTTTGTCGGCGAGCCATTCGCTTTGCCCGCGCCCGACGATATCGGGGCACACCACGCGAAAATCTTTCGCCAGGGTTTGCGCCAGCGCATCAAAGTCGCGGCAGTTGCGTGTGAGGCCGTGCACGCAGATCACGACGCGCGCATTGTCGCGTGCGCCCCATTCGGTGTAGTGCATATTGTGCAGGCCGGAAGGGCTCAGACACTGAACGATCTGTTCTTGCATGGCGATGCGCTACGAGGAACAACTGACTTCGATGCCCTTCGCCCAATCGGGCGGCGGCGCGGCGTAGGGCTCGAACGCGGGCTGTTCGTCGAACGGGTGCTGTAACAGCGCGAGCAGACGGTCGATCTCGGAGAAATCTTTGTGCTGCTCGGCCTTGTCGATGGCCACTTGCGCGAGGTGGTTGCGCAGCACGTATTTCGGATTGACCGCGTTCATGCGTGCGCAGCGTTCAGTGCTGTCACTGGATTCCGCCGCCAGCCGTGCGGTGTAGCGTGCGGCCCAGGCATCGAACGCCGGACGGTTAATCATCAGGTCGCACGCACGCTCCAGGTGGCTGAGTGCGCGAAAGAAAATAGTGAAGTCGGTGCCGTGTTCCGCCAGCAGCCCCAGCAAATCACTGACGAGCGTGTCGTCGCCTTCCATCGCCTGCGTGAGGCCGAGCTTGGCGCGCATCAGCGACGCATAGGCTTCCAGGTAAGCGCCCCCGTAACGCGCTAGTGCGGCGTTGCATGGTTCGGCGTCGATCAACGGTGTCAACGCCTGCGCCAGCCGCGAGCAATTCCACAAGCCGATGTAGGGTTGATTGTCGTAGGCGTAGCGGCCTTGTTCGTCCGAGTGATTGCAGATGTGGCCGGGGTTGAACGCTTCCATAAAACCGAACGGGCCGTAATCCAGCGTGAGGCCGAGTATCGACATATTGTCGGTGTTCATCACGCCATGGCAAAAGCCCACCGCCTGCCACTGCGCGATCAGCCGCGCGGTGCGTTCAATAATTTCGATGAGGAATTTTTCGTAACGGTCCGGCGCGCCGAAACACTGCGGGAAATGTTCTTCGATGACGTGATCGGCGAGTTGTTTCAGATGCTCATGTTGCTGCCGCGCATAAAACACTTCAAACGAGCCAAAGCGCACATGCGAAGGCGCAAGCCGCAGCAGCACCGCGGCGGTTTCAGGTATTTCGCGATACACGGTTTCGTCCGCGCCCGCGATGCCCAACGCGCGCGTGGTGGGAATGCCCAACGCGTGCATCGCTTCCGAACAAAGATATTCGCGGATGGTTGAGCGCAGCACGGCGCGGCCGTCGGCGGTACGCGAGAAGGGCGTTTCGCCCGCGCCTTTGAGTTGCAGCGTCCAGCGCTCGCGTTTTGCGTTGACGATTTCGCCCAGCAAAATCGCGCGCCCGTCGCCAAGCTGCGGCACGAAGGTGCCAAACTGGTGGCCCGCGTAAAGCATGGCCAGCGGCTCTGCACCCGGCGGCACCCGATTGCCCGCGAGCAGGTTCAAAAAGCGCTCGCTGCGTGTTTCAGCGGGATCCAGATCAAGCAGCGCCGCAGCGTTATCGCAAATGCTGACCCGATACGGCGCGGCCAGCGGCGTGGGTTGCACCTTACGGTAGAACGCCGGTGGCAATCGCGCAAAGCGATTGTCGAAGCGGTTGTCGAAAATAAGCGTGTCGGCGTTGGGTTGCGTGGCTTGCATGAGATGAATTATAGGCGTGCCACGCCCTTCGCGCTTGCGATGCATTTTTGCACGATGCTAGTATTCAAGTCATCTCTTCCAACACGATCAGGAAACACCATGGACAAATCCATCTGGGCTACGTGGTACAACCTTCCCGGCGGCGACACAAATGCATTTCTCGGCTGGCTGCACGGCACGTACATGCCGAAGATACTGGCGAACCCCGGCGTGCTGTGGGCCGCGCACTATAAGGTGGATCAAAAACCCATCGCGCATCGCATCACGCGCACGCAAGACCCGGCGGTAGGCGTCGGCAATGATTATATTTTGCTGTTCGGCGGCGAAAGTACGCATGCGTTCTCGCGCGATGCGTTTTCATTCGCGCGCGACACGACTGATCGCTGGACTGCGCAGTTATCCGATGAAGATAAAAACAGGCTCGCGCAGCGCACGGATGTGCGCGTGAGCATCCTGACCGAAGAGGCGCGCGTGCAGGGGCCGGAGTGCGGCAAACGCGAGGGGCGGCGCATGCCTGCGCCGTGTATCCAAATGGGCAGCTTCAATGGCCCCACGCCGGAAATCGAGGAAGAGCTGCTCGCGTGGTACGCCGATTGGCGCATGGCGTCGATGGCCAAAATGCCGGGCTGTCTGGGCATGCGCAAACTGGTCGGCACCGTGGGCTGGAACAAGCACGGCGTGATCTACGAATTTTTATCGCTTGCCGCGCGCGCCGCAGCGGTGGCGCAAGTGCCGGTGCTGTATCCCGAAATGGAGGCATGGACCAACATCAGCGTGCCGAAGCTGGTGCACGCCTTCGGCTCGCCGCACGTGGCAGAGCGGATTTTTGTGTTGGAGAAGTAGGTGTATGTAAGTATTTGTTTTTATTGAATAATTTTAAAAGTTACGCAGCGCCGTATTACTGCGTAACCGCCACGTAGTCATCATCACCCTGATGCTCGCGTTCGAACTTTAGAAAATCGTAATAGCCGCACTGCGCGCCGTACGGATACGTGCGGCACGGATGCGGGCGTGCCTCATACACTGTGCAGCGGCGCGCTTCGCGGTCGAAGAACACACACATCGAGGTGTAGTGTTCGTCTTTATGATGACGCAGCACCACTTTGCCTTCATCCACTTTGGTGTAGCGTTTTTCGGCGACCTCGGGCGTGACCTCCAGATGCTTGGCCAGGCGTTTGATATCGTGTTCCGACACTTCAATGTGATCGTAGCTGCAACAATAGCCGGGGCACTTGTTGCAATCGTAGCGGTTCTTCATGAGATTCCTTTTGTTGTTCAGGGGCGGATTATCCGCCGGATTACGCGTCTGATGCGCCGTTATTTCGCCCTGCGGCGCTATCCATCAGATAGGTGCCGAGCGCGGCCCACTCGCGTTCGCCGTAACCGGCCGCAATGGCGGCGCGGTGTTGCGTGCGTAAGAGCTCCGCCGTGGGCATGGGCACACCAAGGTCGGCGGCGGTTTGCAAGGCGAGTTCGACATCTTTCAGGCCGAGTGTCAGCGGGAAAGTCGGATCGACAGGATTGTTCAGCATCATTGCGCCATAGTTTTTATACGCAGGCGAGTTCATCGC
>JAYVQD010000282.1:0-6840 GCA_043777275.1 Nitrosomonadales bacterium | reverse complement strand
ATCCTCGCCAAGGTCATGCGCGCCAATCGCAACTTAAGTTCCAAACAGAACGAAGCACTACACTAGCGATGCTCCTGCGCAGAATGGTAGGAATAAATCCCGCACTATCTAGGGCAATCATTGGCGTTGGAGACTTGCGCATAAAAGACACGATTACGATAATGAAGCGTGTCGCAAAGCTGAAGAAAATGCCCAAGCCAGATTTGCAACGCTTGTTGCACATGCTGGGTTGGGTGAGTTTCGTCAATGATGTGCGCAGTGTCGTGGCACACAAACCGTTGTACGCCAAGAAAAGCGTTATGTTCTTCCATAACACACACACCGCGAAATCAGACGATGGGAAATGGGTGTATGAATGCTCAATCTCGCAATTAAACAATCTTACGCATATCGGCCACGAACTTTGTGTGGGGCTTACTGTCATGCCGAATCCATCCATTTTCAAGAATTTTCGCATGGAGAATTTGGAGATTCCTGTCGGCGCGCCAGACGCAGCATTGTTTCAAAAACTAAACCTGCCAACTCGTCCGCAGGATAGACATTCCCAGCCTCCTCAATGAGATTGCCCCCCGCCCTTAACATTTCCGGCGTAACCTCAATATTTTTATCCATGAGAAAAATCCATGAATAGCGAGCGAACCACCAAGCAGCCGACAAAAAAGGCCAAGCCAGTAGACCTCTCTGCATACGAAGAGGAAGCGATACCGTTCGATGCGGTAATCCGCAGGCTGGCGAATGTGCCGGCGGCCAAACCCAAGAAGAAAGCGAAGAAGCGCGCAAAGTAGCCGCGCTCTCCGTATGCCGGCCTGTCGCCCCTACTATATTCTTGTGGTGTCATGTATACCCCCCCTCAAGGGGGAAGGAGTAACGACGGAGTAACGAGAGGAATGTTTGCGAAATGAAACGCTCAATGCGGATCTGTTGTTGTTCAGTCTGTAGCGTGGGTTAGGCGCAACGCGCCGTAACCCACCGTTCCGTCATGGCAAAACTCTTCACTCTATTTTTTTCAATCGCGGCTTTGTCAGCGGGCACTGCTTGCGCCCAAACCTGGCCGGCCAAACCCGTGCGCATCGTCACCGCCGAACCGGGCACCGGCAACGACCTGATCGCGCACCTGATCGCGCCGCATCTCACGGCGGTTTTCGGGCAGCAGTTTGTGATCGACAACCGCGGTCTGGTCGCCGTCGACATGGTCGCGAAGTCGCCGCCCGACGGTTACACACTGCTGTCGTACGGCCCGCCGCTGTGGCTGACGCCGCTGCTGCGGCAGGTCAGCTACGATCCGCTGCGTGATTTCGCGCCGGTCACGATTGCCGGCAACTCGCCGAACATACTGGCGGTACATCCATCGGTGCCGGCAAAAACGGTTGCCGAACTGATCGCGCTGGCGAAGAAACGGCCCGCCGAGCTCAACTACTCGTCGAGCTCAATCGGCGCGTCGCCGCATCTTGCCGCCGAACTGCTGAAGGGTATGACCGGCATCAACATCGTGCGCGTCGCCTACAAGGGCAGCACGCAGGCGCTGGTCGCGCTGATCGGCGGCCAGGTCCACATCATGTTTCCGAACGCCGGCACGGTGGCGCCGCATCTCAAATCGCCGCGCCTGCGCGCGCTCGCCGTCACCACACTCGCGCCCTCGGCGCTGGCGCCGGGATTGCCGACGCTATCGGCGGCCGGCGTGCCCGGCTACGAATCGTCCTCGCAGTTCGCGCTGGTCGCGCCGGCGGGAACGCCGCCGGCCATCATCGAGCGCCTCAATCGCGAAATGGTCGCTGCCTTGCGGCGGCCGGATGTGGTCGAGCGCCTGTTCGGCAGCGGTGTCGAAGTTCTTACCGGCACGCCGGCGGAACTGGCGGCGACGATGAAAGCGGAGATGGTGAAGTGGGGGAAGGTGATACGGGAGGCGGGGATACGCGAGGAGTAGTGTTGTAGCCCGGAAGGAGCGCAGCGTATTCCGGGCACCCCTTTTATTTATGCGGATTCAAGTTCTTTGAGCGTCTTGCCATTTTTGTTTTTCCAAGCGGTAAGCCCGTTTGCGTGGCCGCCGTGTATTACCGCGGCGGCCGCGCTAGGACTGGCAAACTCAGCGTCCTTGGCAAACAACAGATGATTCGTTTTGACTACAAGGATGCCTTCGTCTTTTAACCTTTGGCGCATATTTATGGGCCATGGGTATTTCTGGGAAGAAGGACGTTCACCTAGAACGGCTTGCGATCCTGCAAGCACTACAATTCCGTTTGGTGTCAGGTGGCCGGTAGCTTTTAGTCCCTTTATTTCACAGGCTAGCGTTTCAAGCTCGGGGATGCCGGCTGCGCTTATCTTGGTAGGGACTAGAACCTCAACTCCAAGCACTGGCAACAACTGATGAATTTTTTCAAGGAATATTTCCATATCTTCACGATCTGACTCGGGTAGTCGTGCCCCGCTTCCTTGACTGTTTTTAACTTGAGCCCGACCGGCTTGCCTTGCTTGTTCGATTAGACGCCCTTCGAGATACCTGATGTGAGCCTTCGTGAGATTTTCGTCTTTGCTTGTAAAGAAGGCGATGTGGTTCCAGAAATCCTTGTCGAGATGACCTTTCACCCTGTCTCGAACACACTCCGCTTCCCCGATATAAACCGCACTTTTTCCAGTTTCCGGATCAAGACCAGTTAGAAAGTAGATGCCCGAATTTTGAGATTCCTCTCTGGAAAGTACGCTATCGAATTCGCTTCTTGGGCCTGCAACGGCCTTACCCGTCCAGTTGGATAATTCTGCCGTCCGAAGCCGTTTGGGGTCTCCGTGGGCAAGGAAAATCTTAATCGTTGCGCTAGGCATGAATTGGATACGTATCGCTATTGCTATGTGACAGAATTTAGCACCGTAGTCTAGTAGTGTGGGCAACTCGTTGCCCACGCGGCTACTACGCGTTAAAGGGGCTTGGCTCGATTATTCTTTTGTTGTTTGCTGCGCCCAGCCAATACTGAAATTCGAGCGTTCTTGCTCTTCGCCGCCCGCGGCCGGATTCTGATCTCGGTGTCCTGATCGAGCGCCACCAGAATTTTTATCAGTCGTTCGGCCGAGATGTTGTCGAGCCGGTAGTTCATGATGGCCGAGACCTTCGGCTGCGGGATGCCGAGCAACTCGGCGGTCTCGTGCTGTGTCAGTTTGCACTTGTTGAGCATTTTGTTGATCGCGTGAGCGAGGCGCGTCTTGGATTGCCGCTCGACCGCGTCGGGCAGGTCGAGATCGGCGAATACGTTGGTGGTGCCGCGTGTGATGGCGAACGCGTCGTAGGTAGCCTGAAATCCACGCCGCCCGCGCGCCTTTTCCAGGAAGGCAGCGTGATCGTGTTTGACGGGTTTGTATTTTGTTGTAGTCATGGGACGGCTCCGGATATCTGACTATCTTACTCTGCAACGTCCATGATGGCTGTGCCAGCGCATGCCAGATTCAATGCCCCGTAATCCCCGCCTCCTTCACCACCTTCTTCCACCGCTCAATATCCGCGCGTAAAAACGTCGTGAATTCCTCGGGGCTGCTGCCGATGGCTTCGGCGCCTTGTGCGAGCAGTTGATCGCTGATCGCCGGTGTGCGCACGATGCGGATGAGTTCACTGTTGAGGCGTTTCACAACGGGCGCGGGCGTGCCGGCGGGTGCGAGCAGCGCATACCAGAGCGACGACTGAAAACCCGGCAGGCCCGATTCGGCGACGGTTGGCACCTCGGGCAGGGCGCGCGAACGCGCGCGACCGGTCATGGCGAGTGCGCGCAGCTTGCCGCTCCTGATGTGCGGCAGCGTCGGCAGCGGGCTGGTGCACATCAGCGGCACTTCGCCGGCGAGTAGCGCGGCGAGCGCGGGGCCGGCGCCTTTGTAGGGGACGTGCACGAGGTCGATGCCGGCCATCCATTTGAGCATTTCAACCGACAGATGGCCGCCGGTGCCGGGCGTCGATGAGCCGTAGTTGATGCTGCCGGGTCGGGCTTTGGCCGCGGCGATGAGTTCTTTCAGCGTGCCGGCATTGAGCGACGGATGCGCGACCAGCACCAGCGGCGAATCGGCGACCAGCGTAATCGACGCGAAATCGGCGCGAAATCGCGCAGCGTGTCGTAGGGCAGATCCTTGATCAGCGCCGGATTGGTGCCGAGCGCTGCGTTGGCGAGCAGCAACAACAATACCGCGATCGCCTTCAATCGATTCTCGCGCCGGAAAGTTTTACCACTTCGCCCCAGCGCTTTAATTCCGACTTGATCAACAGCGCGAATTCCTGCGGCGTGCCGCCGACTGCATCGGCGCCGTCGCGCAGCATGCGTTCTTTCACATCCGCACTGCGCGCTGATGCCGCCATCAACTTGTAAATCTGCATGATGATGGGTTGCGGCGTGCCGCGCGGCGCCAGCACGCCGAACCAGTTGGTGGCTTCAAAGCCGGGCACGCCGGATTCGGCGATGGTCGGTAACTCAGGAATCGCACGCGAGCGTGTTTTGCTGGTGATGGCCAGCGCCTTGACGCGGCCGCTCTTGATTTGCGGCATGCCGCTGACCAGACTGACCAGTGTGACCGGTACTTCGCCGGCGACCACCGCGCCGAACGCTGCCGAGCCTTTGTACGGCACATGCGTGAACTGCGTGCCGGTGGCGGTGCGGAACCATTCCATCGCGAGGTGGGCGAGCGAACCATTGCCCGGCGTGCTGTAGTTGATCGGCGCGGCTTTTGATTTTGCGAGCGCGATCAGTTCCGCCACGTTGTTGGCGCCGAGCGAAACGTGCGCTGCGAGCAGATAGGGGCTCGCCACCGCAAGACTGATCGGTTCGAAATCCTCAATGGGCCGGTAAGGCAGATTCTTGTAGAGATTCGGATTGATGGTGAGGCTGCCGGTGATGCCGATCAGCAGCGTATAACCGTCGGGCACCGCACGCGCGACAAGCTCGGTACCTACAATGCCGCCGGCGCCGGCGCGGTTGTCGACGACCACCTGCTGCTGCAGGCCTTCACCGAGTTTCTGCGCGATCATGCGCGCGACGATGTCGGCGCCGCCGCCCGGCGGTTGCGGCACGATCAGGCGCACCGGCTTCGTTGGATAGTTTTGCGCGAACGTCGGCGATGCAATGCAGATTGCAAGCGCTGCGCCTAACCCGGACAAATATTGAAGCTTCATTCCGTTGTATCCTCCAAGCATGCAACACTTTTTATTTTTTATTACCGTACTGATGTCGAGCGGCACTATATGTGCAGCATCGGCCGACAATTATCCGCGCAAGTCGATCCGCGTGCTTGTCGGCATTCCGCCGGGCGGCGGCATCGACACGGTCGCGCGCGCGATCGCGCAGAGTTTGTCCGAGCGCCGGGGGCAGAGCGTGATCGTTGACAACCGCACCGGTGCCGGTGGCGCGATTGCAATGGAAGTCGCAGCGCAGGCCGCGCCCGATGGCTACACCCTGCTCGCCGGCAGCATCGGTACGGTGGCAACGGCAACGCCTTTGCAGAAAGTGAACTTCGATACCCGCCGTGCCTATGCGCCTGTGGTGCAGATGTACACGCAGCCGTACGTCCTCGCCGCCGAGCCGTCGCTGCCGGTGAAATCGGTGCGCGAATTGATTGCCTTTGCGAAAGCCAAACCGGGCGCGCTCAATTACGCCTCCACCGGCATCGGCTCGGCCTCGCATCTCGGCATGGAATTTTTCAAAACGATGGCCGGCATCAATCTTGTGCACGTGCCCTATCGCGGCCTCGGTCCGGCGATGGTGGATGTGATCAGCGGGCAAATTCAACTGGTGTTCGGCGCGGCAATTATCGTCACGCCGAATGTGCGCAGCGGGCGCCTGCGCGCGCTGGCGACCGGCGGCATGAAACGCTCGCTGGCCTATCCGGAGATTCCGACCGTGAACGAATCGGGGTTGCCGGGTTTTGAGTGGGTAAATTCCTATGCGCTGTTCGCGCCGATCGCGACGCCCGGCGAGATCGTTAACGCCTTAAATCGAGAAGTCGGCGCAATCGCCGCCTTGCCCGAGGTGCAGAAAAAACTCGCCGGCGACGGCATCGAGCCGGCAGCGCCGAATACGCCTGCGCAGTGCCGCGCGATTTTCGAACACGAGTTTGCGCGGCTGGAGAAATTCTTCAGGGAAACGGGTATCAAGCCTTGAAGAAGCAGAGCGCGTAGGCCGGAAGGAGCGCAGCGTATTCCGGGACGCCCATCCCCGGATTTCATTTCATTCCATCCGGGCTACAAAATGGTCAGGTGTTCAGCAAAATCTTCGGCAATTCATCCGCGGCCGTCAGCGCTTTCTTTGCTTCCTCCGGCGAATACGCTTCGCCCGGTTTGTATTGCGGAAACACGTAAATCTTCAGATCGCCGACGCCGAGACCTTTGGCCTGCGCGCGCGCGGCTTTCTCGAAATGGTTGTAAACGAACAGCACGGCCGGGCGGCCGGCTTTTGAAACGTTGATGGCGTCGCGCACGGCGGCGGAAGTGCAGGAGCCTCAGGCCCCGAGGCCGACCAGTACATAGTCGGTCTCGCTGATCAGTTTGTCGACTTCGCCCTTCGGCGCCGGTGCCCAGGTGTTTTCTTTGTAGACGCGATGCATCGACGCCGGTTTGAAACGGCGTTCGACTTCTTCTTCGAGCGCTTTCCAGAAGGCGAGCCCCGATGCGTGCTGATTGAAAATAAAACCGGCTTTGCGCCCGTTCAGTGTTTCGAGCACGTTCTCCACGGTGCGCTGCGTACTTGCAATCACGCCGGTCGGGTCGAGCAGTTGGATGGTCATGGCAGGCTCCTGATGTTTCTCAGATTTCAGAATGATATTCGCGTTTGGCAAAAACTTCCCTCACCCTCGGTTGCTCTCCCGGAGGGAGAGGGAAGA
>JAYVQD010000281.1:0-1791 GCA_043777275.1 Nitrosomonadales bacterium | reverse complement strand
ACCACGCTGGGTATACCCAGCGTGCGCGAGTTGCGCAGCAAGGCGACTTTGTTGAGATTGACGCTCAGTCGTGTCAGGTTGGGTGTCAGGTTGCGTGTCACGTCCGGCCTACAGCCCTTGCAAGTCGATCAGCAACTGACGGCTATGCAGCGTTTGATTTCCCAGACAATGGCCGATCAAGGTGCGCATCAGGCTCTTGCTCTGCTGTTGGGTCACGGCAGACGTATAGTGGTCGTTATTCATGTCGATCAGGGTTTGACCGAGTAATTCTAACCCGCTTCCACTGTATTGCGCGCCTGCGGGCACCGGGCCGCGGTCAATGATATAGCGATAACGTAGATGGGCTTCCAGCGGCCGTTGCGATTCGGTGTCGTGATCCAGAATCAGTGCGTAACCGAGTTCACTCAGCAGACGTTTTTCAAAACAGCGCAGCACAATGGCGTGGTCGCCGCCCTCCAGCAACGCTTGCAAGGTCTGTTCGTAGATATCAAACAAGGTGTCGTGCGGATCGTCGCGATGCAGGAGCTTTAGCAGCAACTCATTGAGATAAAACCCGCAGATCAGCGCCCTGCCCTTCAAAAGCCGGAAGGCGCCGCGCCATTCCGCCGTGCGCAGGGTTTTCAGATCGGATTTGCCGGACCAGTCCAGCGTTACCGCATGAAACGGCATCAACACGCTGCGCAGCGGTGAATGCGGCCGCTTGGCGCCTTTGGCCACCATACCGACCCTTCCGAATTCGCGCGTGAACATCTCGACGATCAGGCTGGTTTCCTGATACGGGTAACTGTGCAGCACATAGCCCGGCTGCTCTTTGTGCCGGGTGTTCTTTGCAGGGCTCATGGCCGGTTGCGCGTTACTGCCGGCAATCAGGACAGGCCCAAACGGTCCAGCGTCCTGCGGTCATCCGCCCACGACTGTTTGACCTTGACCCAGAGTTCGAGAAACACCTTGCCGCCCACCAGCTTCTCGATATCCTGGCGTGCCGCCGTGCCGATCTCTTTTAATTTCTCACCACCTTTGCCGATGACGATGGCTTTCTGCCCCGGCTTATCGACCAGGATCACGGCGCGTATCCGCGTCAAGGCGGGCTTTTCCTCGAATGTTTCGATTTCAACAGCGGTTGAATAGGGCAATTCCTGGCCCAGCAAGCGGAACAGTTTTTCGCGAATCATCTCGGCAGCCAACCCACGGACACTCGCGGTAGTAACGTTGTCTTCAGGGTAGAGAAATTCCTGTTGCGGCAGCAGCGGCGTCAGCGCTTCGATCAGCGTATCGAGCTGCAGTTTACTTTGTGCTGAAATAGGTACGATGGCCTTGGGGTGATAGGCCGTGTCGAGCGCCTGAATGTACTCCAGCACTTTATTTTTGTTGTCGATTCGGTCGATCTTGTTGATGGCGATGACCACGGATGCGCCGCTCGGAAGCCGGGCAAAAAGCTCATCGTCCGCGTGTACGTTCGCGGTTACGTCGATCATCCACAGCACAACGTGCGCTTCCGACAGAGCGTTCTTGAAACCGCGATCCATCGCCTTGGTAAGCCCGGTGCGGTACTGCGTCTGAAAGCCCGGTGTATCCAGAAACACCAACTGCGCGTCGGCGCCCGTTAAAATGCCCGCAATGTTTTGGCGCGTGGTCTGCGGCCGGCGCGAGGTAATGCTGATCTTCTGGCCGATCAGTGCATTGAGCAAGGTGGATTTCCCGGCATTGGGCCGCCCCACGATAGCGACATAGCCGCTGCGATGTAATGCTTGACTCATAAGCCTCCTGAACGCGAGGCTTGCTCGCAGGCCA
>JAYVQD010000280.1:0-6873 GCA_043777275.1 Nitrosomonadales bacterium | reverse complement strand
ACGTTGCGATGGTGACCGACCGCGCCTCGCAGCGCGTGGTGCTGATGGCCTCCAGCGAAGGCGGCATGGACATCGAAGAAGTCGCGCACAACACGCCGGAGAAAATCCACAGAGTCACCATTGATCCCGGCACGGGACTAACCGCCGAAGAAGCCGAGGATATTGCGCGCAAGATCGGCGTTCCTGCCGGCTCGGTGGGTCAGGCGCGTGATCTGCTGAAGTCGCTGTATAAAGCGTTCGACGAAACCGATGCCTCGCTGGCGGAAATCAATCCGCTGATCCTCACCGGTGACGGCGCGATCATTGCGCTCGACGCGAAAATCAATTTTGATGAAAACGCCTTGTTCCGTCACCCGGAGATCGTCGCGCTGCGCGATCTGGATGAAGAAAACCCCGCTGAAATCGAGGCCTCGCGATTCGGCTTAAGTTACATTGAGCTCGACGGCAATATCGGCTGCCTTGTGAACGGTGCGGGGCTGGCGATGGCGACCATGGATATCTGCAAGCTCTACGGCGGTTCGCCCGCGAACTTTCTGGATGTGGGCGGCGGCGCCTCCACCGAAAAAGTAACCGAAGCGTTCAAGATCATGTTGAAAAACCCGTCGCTGAAAGCGATTCTGGTCAACATCTTCGGCGGCATCATGAAGTGCGACATCATCGCGCAGGGCGTGGTCGAAGCCGCGCGCCAGGTCAGCCTGAAAGTGCCGCTGATCGTGCGGCTCGAAGGCACCAACGTCGAGTTGGGCAAGAAAATACTCGCCGAGTCGGGCCTGCCGATTCTTTCGGCCAACAACATGGCGGACGCGGCGCAAAAAGCCGTAGAAGCAGTCAGGAAGGCAGCGTAGGGGAAAATAAGCATGTCCATACTCATCAACAAAAACACGCGCGTTCTCACGCAGGGCATCACCGGCAAAACCGGCCAGTTCCACACCAAAACCGGTAAGGAATACGCCAATGGCGCGGCGTGCTACGTCGCCGGCGTGACGCCCAAAAAAGGTGGCCAATCGTACGAAGGCATTCCGATTTTTGAAACCGTGAAAGAAGCCAAAGCCGCCACCGGCGCCAATGTGTCGGTGATTTATGTGCCGCCGCCTTTTGCCGCTGCCGCGATCGATGAGGCCGTCGACGCCGACATGGATCTGGTGATCTGCATCACCGACGGCATCCCGGTGCGCGACATGATGCGTACCAAATACAAAATGATCGGCAAGCGCACCTTGCTGATCGGGCCCAACTGCCCCGGCGTGATTACGCCCGACGAGATCAAAATCGGCATCATGCCCGGCCATATCCACAAACGCGGGCCGATCGGCGTGTTGTCGCGCTCTGGCACGTTGACGTATGAGGCGGTCGGTCAGTTGATGGAGGTCGGCCTGGGCCAGTCGTCGTGCGTGGGCATCGGTGGCGATCCGGTGAACGGGATGAAGCACATCGACGTGATGAAAATGTTCAACGACGATCCGCTCACCGAAGCGGTGGTGATGGTGGGTGAAATCGGCGGCTCGGACGAAGAAGAATGCGCGATGTGGGTCAAGGCAAACATGAAAAAGCCGGTGGTGGGTTTTATCGCCGGCCTCACCGCGCCACCCGGCAAACGCATGGGCCATGCGGGCGCGATTATTTCCGGCGGCAAGGGTACGGCCACCGAGAAGCTGCGCGTGATGGAAGAATGCGGCATCAAGGTCACGCGCAATCCGGCGGAGATGGGCAAACTGTTGAAATCGGTTTTGAAATAGGCGCAGGTATAAACACACCGAAGTCGCACTATTCAGGCACCAGCGGCACCCCTCCCTGGCACAACGGCAAAACGCCACGTCCGATGGACGCGGCGGCGTTATGACCCGGAGCGCTGAAAGCTCGTAGGCGATGGGCACGGAGGGGGCACGTTGGAACCAGTTGCGATTAAAAAAGACCGAGTGAATGGCGGGCGCCGCGGCAAACCGAAAGGGCGTGCTGTCGATGCAAGCGCGCTGGGGCAGATTCAGGCATTGCTCGGCGGCGAGCCGCGCCGCCGCGATTTGCTGATCGAGCATCTGCACAAGATACAAGACGCGTTCGGCCACCTCAGCGCCGCGCATATCGCCGCGCTTGCGCGCGAGATGAAACTCTCGATGACCGAAGTGTTCGAGGTGGCGAGTTTTTATCATCACTTTGATATCGTTAAAGAAGGTGACACCCCGCCACCCGCGTTGACCGTGCGCGTGTGTGATTCGCTCAGTTGCGATATTTCGTGTGAATTGGGCGGCGCGAGTGAATTGATTACGGGATTAAAGCGCGCGCTGGGTGATGGCGTGCGTGTGATACCCGCGCCGTGCGTCGGGCGCTGCGAGCAGGCGCCGGTGGCGGTAGTAGGGCAAAACCCCGTGGCGAATGCCAGTGTGGCGAGCGTGCAGGCGGTGGTTGCCGGGAACAAAACCCGTTGCGCGACGAGCCCATACACCGGCTACGCGGCCTATCGCAACAAAGGCGGCTACAAGATTGCCGCGGAATGTCTAGCCGGCAAGCGCGACGCTGAAACGCTGATTAAAACGATGGAGCATTCGGGCCTGCGCGGTTTGGGCGGCGCGGGTTTTCCGGCGGGGCGCAAGTGGCGCATCGTGCGCGGCGAAAAAGGCCCGCGCCTGATGGCGATCAATATCGACGAGGGCGAACCAGGCACCTTCAAGGATCGCTATTACCTGGAACGCAATCCGCATCGCTTTCTCGAAGGCATGTTGATTGCCGCGTGGACCGCGCAAATTTCAGAAGTCTATATTTACCTGCGCGACGAATACGCCGGCGTGCGCGCGATTCTCGAAAAAGAAATCAAGGCGCTGCAAAAAAATCCGCCGTGTGCGTTGCCGCCGATATTTTTGCGGCGCGGCGCGGGCGCCTACATCTGCGGCGAAGAATCCGCGATGATCGAATCCATCGAAGGCAAGCGCGGCATGCCAAGGTTGCGACCGCCGTATGTGGCGCAGGTGGGGCTGTTCGGCTACCCCACGCTCGAACACAACATGGAAACGCTCTATTGGGTGCGCGACATTATTGAAAAGGGTGCTGCGTGGTTTGCGTCGAATGGCCGCAATGGGCGTAAAGGTTTGCGTTCGTTCTCGGTGTCGGGCCGTGTGAAAAAACCGGGCGTGCATTTAGCGCCCGCAGGCATCACGGTTAAAGAGCTCATCAGTGAATACTGCGGCGGCATGCTGCCGGGACACAACTTTTACGCCTATCTGCCGGGTGGGGCGTCAGGCGGCATTTTGCCCGCGACGATGGGTGATATCCCGCTCGATTTCGATACGTTGAATCAATACGGCTGCTTCATTGGTTCGGCGGCGGTGATTGTTTTGTCGGATCAAGATAAAGCCAGCGCCGCCGCGCGCAACATCATGAAATTTTTCGCCGAGGAATCCTGCGGGCAATGCACGCCGTGCCGCGTGGGTACCGCTAAGGCGTTAAATTTAATGGAAAAAAAGTCGTGGGATCAAGGGCTGCTTGAGGAATTGTCGGGCGCGATGGCGGATGCGTCGATCTGCGGTCTGGGCCAGGCGGCGCCGAATCCGATACGTTGCGTGATGAAATATTTTCCGAAGGAGGTTCTGTGACCGCGCTCAACACAGACGAACTCAATGCCATGCCGGTTGAGTTCAAACTGAACGGCAAAGACGTGGTTGGCAACGCCAACGAAACGCTTATTCAAACCGCCAAGCGTTACGGCGTCGAGATTCCGCACCTCTGCTACAAAGAAGGCATGCGCCCTGATGGTAACTGCCGCGCCTGTGTGGTGGAGGTCAAGGGCGAGCGTGTGCTGGCGGCCTCATGCTGCCGTGCGCCTGCCAAGGGCATGGAAGTCACCACCGACTCCGAGCGCGCGGTCAAATCGCAGAAGATGGTGCTGGAACTGTTGCTCTCCGATATGCCTGAAAAGCGTCACACGTTACATTCCGAGCTCGATCAATGGGCGAGCAAGCTGCAAATCGGCAAGCCGCGCTTTGAAGCGCGTCATCAGCCGCATGCCGATTTGTCGCACCACGGCATCGCGGTCAATCTGGATTCGTGCATTCAATGCACACGCTGCGTGCGCGCCTGCCGCGAAGAGCAAGTCAACGATGTGATCGGCTACGCCTTTCGTGGCGAGCACGCGAAAATCGTGTTTGATATTGACGACGCGATGGGCGACTCCACCTGTGTCGCGTGCGGCGAGTGCGTGCAAGCCTGCCCCACCGGTGCGCTGATGCCCGCGCGCGAAGTGGGTTTGGTGAAGCCCGACAAACAAGTGCATTCGGTGTGCCCGTTTTGCGGCGTGGGTTGCCAACTGACCTACAACATCAAGGACAACAAAATCATCAGCGTGGATGGGCGCGACGGCCCGTCCAACCATAACCGGCTGTGCGTGAAAGGGCGTTACGGTTTTGATTATGTTCATCATAAACAAAGACTTACAAAACCTTTGATCCGCAAGCCGGGCGTGTCCAAACACGCCGATTTCACCATGGACCCAGCGAATCCGCTGGAATACTTCCGCGAAGCGACCTGGGAAGAAGCGCTCGACTTGGCGGCAGGCAAGCTGAAGGAAATCCGCGACACCAAAGGCAAAACCGCGCTGGCGGGTTTTGGTTCGGCGAAGGGTACGAACGAAGAAGCCTACCTGTTTCAGAAATTGGTGCGCACGGGTTTCGGCAGCAACAACGTCGATCACTGCACGCGATTGTGTCATGCCTCGTCAGTGGCGGCGCTGATGGAAGGTGTGGCGTCCGGCGCGGTGTCGAATCAGGTGAGCGATGTGGCCCACGCCGAAGTGATTTTCCTGATTGGGGCGAATCCGGTTTCGAACCATCCGGTGGCGGCGACGTGGATCAAGAACGCCGTGAAGAAAGGCGCGAAATTGATCTACGCCGATCCGCGGCGCTCGGAACTGTCGCGCCACGCGACGCACTATCTGCAATTCAAGCCCGATACTGACGTGGCGTTGTTGAACGCCATGATGCACACCATAGTGCATGAGGGCTTGGTGAACAAAGCGTTCATCAAAGAACGCACCATCGGCTACGACGCACTAAAGAAAAATGTCGAAGGCTACAGCCCCGAAGCGATGGCGCCGCTGTGCGGCATCCCCGCCGAGACGATCAAGGAAGTCGCGCGGCTGTATGCCACCTCTAAAGGCTCGATGATCCTGTGGGGCATGGGCATTTCGCAGCACGTGCACGGCACCGACAACGCGCGTTGTTTGATTGCTTTGACGTTGATGACGGGGCAGATCGGCAAACCCGGCTCCGGCCTGCATCCGCTGCGCGGGCAGAACAATGTGCAGGGCGCTTCGGATTCGGGATTGATTCCAATGGTGTTCCCGGATTATCAGCGCGTGGATAACCCCGAAGCGCATGCGCGTTTTGAAAAATTGTGGAATACCAAACTAGATCCGAAGCCGGGCCTGACGGTGGTCGAAATCATTCACGCCATTCTCGACGGCAAAATCAACGGCATGTACATCATGGGTGAAAACCCGGCGATGTCCGATCCCGATGCGCATCATGCGCGCGAGGCGCTGGCGAAGCTCGACATGCTGGTGGTGCAGGAGATTTTTCTCACCGAAACCTGCTACTACGCCGATGTGATTTTGCCCGCCACCGCGTGGCCGGAAAAAGACGGCACCGTGACCAACACCGATCGCATGGTTCAACTTGGCCGACGCGCGCTGGATGCACCGGGGGAAGCGAAACCCGATTTGTGGATTATTCAGGAATTGGCAAATCGCCTGGGTTGCGACTGGAACTACAGCGGCCCCAAGGATGTGTTCAACGAAATGCGTAAAGGCATGAACAGCATCGCCGGCATTACGTATGAGCGGCTGGAGCGCGAAAGCAGCGTCACCTACCCCTGCGAGAAGGAAGGTGATCCGGGGCAACCTACTGTTTTTATTGATAAATTTCCTACGCCCACAGGGCGCGCGCGATTTGTGCCGGCGGATATCATTCCTGCCGACGAGCGCCCGGATACGGAATTTCCGTTTGTGCTCATCACCGGCCGGCAACTCGAACACTGGCACACCGGCGCGATGACGCGGCGCGCGTCGGTGCTGGACGCTATCGAGCCGGAAGCGACCGCGCTGATACATCCGCTCGATCTCGATGCGCTGGGTGCAAAACCCGGCGATGTCATCAGCGTGGCCTCGCGTCGCGGCATCGTGTCGCTGTACGCGCGGGCCGACGACGGCACGCCGCGCGGCGCGGTGTTTATCCCGTTTTGTTTTTACGAAGCTGCGGCGAATTTGTTGACCAATGCGGCGCTCGATCCGGTGGGCAAGATTCCCGAGTTCAAGTACTGCGCGGTGAAGGTGATGAAGGGCGGCGAGTTGACGCCCGTGTCGAGTTACGGCGGCGGGCAGGCGATGGAGACTGCGTAAAAGCATCACTCATCGCAAAGGCAGAAATCCCACCCTGTCATTCCCGCGAAGGCGGGAATCCATGCGGTGTGCCATATGGCACTGCGTTATGGGTTCCCGCCTTCGCGGGAGCGACAAGTGGAGAATTTTGCGCTGAAATTTTTGATTGTTTTGATTGTTGTCCCAAGGGAGAAATAAATGGCATTGTCCGATATCGAAATCGCCCAAAAGGCGACCATGCTGCGCGTCAGCAAGATTGCCGACAAGCTCGGCATACCCGATGAGCATCTGGTGCCGTACGGCCACTACAAGGCCAAGGTGTCGCTCGACTACGTCGATACACTGAAAGGCAAGAAAGACGGCAAGCTGATACTGGTCACCGCGATCAGCCCCACACCGGCGGGCGAGGGCAAGACCACCACCACCGTCGGACTGGGCGATGCGCTCAACCATATCGGCAAGAAAGCGATTATCTGCCTGCGCGAGCCGAGCCTCGGTCCGGTGTTCGGCAT
>JAYVQD010000279.1:0-6879 GCA_043777275.1 Nitrosomonadales bacterium | reverse complement strand
CGCTGCGCGAAAATCTCGCGGCGGGCATGCTGGCGCTGTCGGGCTGGACGCCCGAGTTGCCGCTACTCGATCCGATGTGCGGCAGCGGCACTATTTTGTGTGAAGCCGCGCTGATCGCCGCCAACCGCGCGCCTGGGGTAAGCCGCGCATTTGGCTTCGAGAAATTATTGAATTTCGATGCGCGCGCCTGGAATGCGCTGCGGGCCGACGCCATTGCCAAAGAAAATAAATCAATAAAATCAAATATTTACGGTTCAGACCTGCGCGGCGACGCACTGGAGTTAGCGCACACCAACCTCGCTGCGCTGGGCTTTGAATCGCGTGTCTCGCTCAAGCAAGCCAACGTGTTTGAAATGCCGCCCCCGGAGCCGCCGGGTATGTCCGGCGGCATCATCGTCACCAATCCACCGTACGGCGTGCGCATGGAAGACCGCGACGCGCTGGCGGCGTTTTATCCCGAACTCGGCGACGCGTTGAAAAAAAGATTCAGCGGCTGGACTGCGTACATTCTGTCGTCGGACATGCAACTGGCCAAAGGCATCGGCCTCTCGGCATCGAAACGCACCCCGTTGTTCAACGGCGCGCTGGAGTGCCGCTTGTTTGAATACAAGCTGGTTGCCGGCAGCATGCGCAAAGTGAAGCCCGCCGCGCCGGTGTAAGTTCGACCTCAGTGCAGCATATTCTCCAGCGTATTCAGAAAACAAAAAAACCGGTGCTTTGTACCACCGCACCGGCTTGACCTGCATCCTGCGTGCTGCGTCAGCCAGCGGCTGACCGGCGTTGACTAGGTAATGGTCAAATGCTCGATGCCGGCATTGACGTCGCGGTCCTTGGCTTCCTTGCCCTGGAGTTTGATCGACAGCCGCAACTCGTTCAACGAATCGGCATTGCGCAACGCGTCCTCGTAAGTGACCACCCCGCCTTCGTACAGATCAAACAGCGCCTGGTCGAAGGTCTGCATGCCGAGCTCACGCGATTTTTTCATGATCTCCTTGATCTCATGCACCTCACCTTTGAAGATCAAATCGGAAATCAACGGTGAATTGAGCATGATCTCGACTGCCGCCGCGCGGCCCTTGCCATCGCGCCTGGGCAACAGGCGCTGCGACACAATGCCGCGCAGGTTGAGCGACAGATCCATCAACAGTTGATTGCGGCGCTCTTCGGGGAAGAAGTTGATAATGCGATCGAGCGCCTGATTGGCGCTGTTCGCATGCAGCGTGGCCATGCACAGGTGGCCGGTTTCAGCAAAAGCAACGGCGTAATCCATGGTCTCGCGATCACGAATCTCGCCGATCAGAATCACGTCCGGCGCCTGCCGCAGGGTGTTCTTCAGCGCGGCGTGCCAGGAGTCGGTATCCACACCGACTTCGCGCTGCGTGATGACGCAATTTTTGTGCTCATGCACGAACTCGATCGGATCTTCGATGGTGATGATATGGCCGTAGCTGTTTTCGTTGCGATGGCCCACCATCGCCGCCAGCGTGGTGGATTTGCCCGAGCCCGTGGCGCCGACCATGATAACCAGCCCGCGTTTGGCCATCACCACTTCTTTCAATATCAGCGGTAATCCGAGTTCTTCAAAATTCGGGATTTTCGCCACGATAGTACGCAGCACCATGCCCACACGCCCCTGCTGCACGAATGCGCTGACGCGAAAACGCCCGATGTCGCCGGGGCTGATGGCGAAATTGCATTCCTTGGTGGATTCGAATTCCGCCGACTGCCTGTCGTTCATCATGGCAGCCGCCAGATCGGCGGTATGCTGCGCGGTGAGCGACTGGTTGGCCACCGGTGTCATGCGGCCATCCAGTTTGATCGCGGGCGGAAACCCCGCCGTGATAAACAGGTCGGACGCCTTCTTCGAGACCATGGCTCGCAGCAGGTCATGCATGAATTTGACGCCCTGATCTCTATCCATCGCTTTCTCCCGCGTTCAAAATCGGTTGGGTGATAACAGCCTAGTTAAAGTTGTCTTTGTTGGCGGCTTTGTTGCGCGCCTCTTCCTTGCTCACCACATTGCGCTTGACCAGATCCATGAGATTCTGATCGAGCGTCTGCATGCCGAGCTGGGCGCCGGTTTGAATGGCCGAATACATCTGCGCCACTTTGCCTTCGCGGATCAGATTGCGGATGGCCGGCGTGCCGACCATGATTTCGTGCGCGGCGACGCGACTGGTGCCGTCCTTGGTTTTGAGCAGCGTCTGTGAAATGACCGCACGCAGCGATTCGGACAACATCGCGCGCATCATTTCTTTTTCTTCCGCCGGGAACACGTCGATGATACGGTCGATGGTCTTGGCAGCCGAACTGGTATGCAACGTGCCGAATACCAGGTGGCCGGTTTCGGCGGCGGTCATCGCGAGGCGGATGGTCTCCAGATCGCGCATCTCGCCGACCAGAATCACATCAGGGTCTTCGCGCAGCGCCGAGCGCAGGGCATTCGCAAACGACAGCGTGTGCGGGCCGACTTCGCGCTGGTTCATCAGGCATTTTTTGGATTCATGCACGAACTCGATGGGGTCTTCAACGGTGAGGATATGGCCGTATTCGTTTTCGTTGAGATGGTTCACCATCGCCGCCAGCGTGGTGGATTTGCCGGAGCCGGTAGGCCCGGTCACCAGCACCACGCCGCGCGGCTGGTTGGCGATTTCGCCGAAAACTTTGGGCGCTTTGAGTTCTTCGAGTGACAGCACTTTGGACGGAATGGTACGAAACACGCCGCCGGCGCCGCGATTCTGGTTAAAGGCGTTGACACGAAAACGCGCCAGATTGGGAATCTCGAACGAAAAGTCGCATTCGAGATTTTCTTCGTAAAACTTGCGCTGACCGTCGTTCATGATGTCATACACCATGGCATGCACATCTTTGTGCTCCAGCGGAGGCAGATTGATGCGGCGTATGTCGCCCTGCACCCGTATCATCGGCGGCAACCCGGCCGACAAATGCAGGTCGGAGGCTTTGTTCTTGACGACGAAGGCGAGTAGTTCGGAGATGTCCATTATAATTTCCCTGAAAACCGGTTTCTGATTGTGCCGCGGCGCTAAAGCATTGATTCTACGCCAATCTGCTACAACGGTAACGCGCCGGAATGGAACAATACCGGGTAAATTATGACGCCAATCTCCGCCAACTTGCAAGCCGTTCAGGCGCGTATCGCACAAGCCGCGCGGGCCGCCCACCGCGCGGCGGAAGCGGTGACCTTGCTCGCGGTCAGCAAAACCTTTGGCGCAGCGCAGGTGCGCGAGTGTCATGCGGCGGGGCAGCGCGCATTCGGCGAAAACTACGTGCAGGAAGCGCTGGATAAAATCGCCGCCCTCTCCACCTCGCTTATCGAAGCCGATATCGAATGGCATATGATCGGCCCGATTCAAAGCAACAAAACCCGCGCCATCGCGGAACACTTTCAGTGGGCGCATAGCGTTGAACGCGACAAAATCGCGCAGCGCCTGAACGATGCGCGACCCGCGCATTTGCCACCGCTGAATGTCTGCATACAAGTCAATGTCAGCGGCGAAGCCAGCAAATCCGGCATCGCGCCGGGCGCGCAAATCGCGCTGGCGGACGCCATCGCGGGCTTGCCGCGCTTGCGGCTGCGCGGGCTGATGACGATCCCAGAACCCACGCCGGACCGCGCGCTGCGGCGGCAGCGTTACGCGCGATTGCGTGACATGCAGGAACACCTGATCGCACGCGGCCACCCGCTCGACACGCTGTCGATGGGCATGTCCGGCGACCTGGAAGACGCCATCGCCGAGGGTGCAACCATGGTGCGCGTCGGCACGGCGATTTTTGGCGCAAGGACGCAATCCTTGAAGGCTGAAAGTTGAACAGCAAAACAGGTTTGCGCGCTACCATGGCATTACTCTGAACTCTCAACGCCTGATTCTCAACCAGAAAATGAACATCACCTTTATCGGCGGCGGTAACATGGCAACCGCTATCATCGGCGGTCTGCTGCAACGCCACTGGCGTGCCGAGCAATTGCGCGTGGTTGAGATCATCGCTGCCACACGCGAAAAACTCGAACAGACTTACCGGATACAAACGTTTCCCGCTGTCACCGCCGCTGCCCTGCAAGCCGATTGCGTGGTGCTGGCGATCAAACCACAGCAGATGCGCGAAGCGGCAGCGCAACTCACGCCGCTGATCGGTGACGCGCTGGTGATTACCATCGCCGCAGGCATACGCGGCGCGGATCTGTCGCGCTGGCTCGGCGGCCACCCGCGCATCGTGCGCGTCATGCCCAATACGCCGGCGCTGGTGCTGGCGGGCGTATCGGGCCTTTACGCCCTGCCGGGCGTTACCGCCGAGGATCGCAAGCGGGCCGATGACATCATGGGCGCGGTGGGCGAAACCGTGTGGGTGGAGCGCGAAACGGATATCGACAGCGTGACCGCCGTGTCCGGCAGCGGCCCCGCCTATGTTTTTTATTTCATCGAAGCGCTGGAACAAGCCGCGCGCGATCTCGGCATGAGTGCCGGCGCGGCACGGCAACTCGCCATCGCCACTTTTACCGGCGCGTCCAGACTCGCGGCCCAAAGCAACGAAGACATCGCCACGCTGCGCGCCCGAGTGACCTCGAAAGGCGGCACCACCGAGCGCGCACTCGCGTCGATGGAAGGCGACAAAATCAAGGACGCGATTGTGCGCGCCGTAAAGGCCGCCGCCGCGCGTTCGCGTGAACTGGGTGATGAGCTGGGGCGCGGCTAAGTGACACCCGCCACCAAACATAACATAAGTATTTGTTTTTAAACACTATTTATGATTACCGAGGCACTGTTATTTCTGATCCAGTCGGTCGGCGGCTTCTTTGCCGGGATACTGCTGCTGCGTTTCTGGATGCAGTGGTGCCGCGCGCCGGTCCGCAATCCGCTGTCTGAATTCGTGCAGGCGTTGACCAATTTCGCGGTGCTGCCCGCGCGCCGCTTCGTTCCGGGGCTGTGGGGGATGGATATCGCCTCACTGCTATTGGCCTGGCTCGTGCTCATTATCGAAACGGTGCTCACACTCGCCGTCAAAGGCCTGGCGCCCAGCACCGGCGCCGTGGTGGGGATGTTATTGCTGCTGTCGCTGCTGATGCTGGTACGGCTGGCGGTTTATCTCGTGATCGGCAGCATTTTCCTGTTGGTGATTATTTCGTGGGTCAATCCGGCGAGCCCGATGTTTTCGCTCATCAACACGCTCACGCGTCCGCTACTGCGGCCGATTCAGCGCGTGATTCCCCCTATCGGCACCGTCGATCTATCGCCGCTGATTGCGCTGTTGTTACTGCAACTGATTTTGATGGTGCCGTTGGCGTATCTGGAACGGCTACCCGCGTTGCTGCGCTGATCGCCCTCAGCGGTCAGGGTTCGTTGGGCTTGGATGCACTGGATGGCGTGGCGGTGGCTTTTTCAGTAGTCTCTGTCACTGCTGTAACCTTTGCGCCCTTGCGCCGTAATACCAACGCGCGCACCAGCAACGACACCGCAATCCACACGCCGACGACTGACAGCGGCAACACCACCGCCAGCGGCCACAGCACGCCTATCGCCACCAGACCAAGCATCACCACGCCCACCGCTGCCATGATGCCCGCCTCCGCCGGCCCCAGCACGCGGTGATTGGTGATGGCGGCGCCGACCGTGTTACCAATGCGCAACGCGCCCGCCGCCGCGCGCGACGCGCTGCCACGAAACCTGCCGCGCCCGCCGCCGCGCGCAACCGTTGCCATAGGCCGTACCCGATTGTGCGGTGACAACAGGATTTCCGTGGCATTCGTCAGATCGCTTTCGTACATCACCTCCATTTCACCGGCAAAACTGGAATCTTCAATTGCGATATCAAGCTCATAATTTCCCATCCAGCTCGTCACGTTGAGATTGGTCGATCCCACGCGCGCCCAGCGCCCATCCGCCACCGCCGTTTTCGCGTGCAGCATCGGCCCGTTCCATTCAAATACGCGTATGCCCCCTTCCAGCAATGAACGGTAGCCCGCGCGCGACAAAGTGGATACCGCAAGCAAATTGCTGGCGCCCGGCACCAACAGCCGCACATCGACGCCATCCAGCGCAGCGGCACGCAGCGCCTGCACATACGGCGCCAGGCCCACGAAATACGCATCGGTCAGCCACAGCGTGCGCGTGGCCATGGCCGCAATCAGTTGATCCAGCCGGTACATATTCGCCACATTGGGCTGATTCGCCAGCACCCGCAGCGTGACATCACCCGCGCGCGGGATCGCCGCAGGATCGGTCATGATGTCTGCCGGCAAAGGCGCGCCCGACACCGCCCACACTTGCGCGAATGCGCGTTCGATGTCGGCCACTGCGGGGCCGACAACCTCAATCCCCGTATCGCGCCAAGGCACAATGTTGCGCGCGGCGTCGCCCGTCCACCGTTGACTGACGCACAGCCCCGATACGTAGCCCACGGCGCCATCGACTGTCATCATTTTGCGATGGTCGCGTTGCATCCAGCCAAACGGACTGCCGAGCACCGGCGGATTGAATACGCGCACTTCGGCGCCGGCGGCAATCAGCGGCGCCAGCAATCGTTTCGATCCCAGCCCCAAGCCGCCGAACCAGTCATAAATCACACACACCTTGATGCCCGCGCGCGCGCGCGCCGCCAGAGCATCGACGAATTGCTGTCCCGTCGCATCGCGCTCGATGATGTAATTCTCAAACAGGATAAATCGACGCGCTGCGGCGATCGCCGCCAGCCATGCCGGATAGTTTTGCACCGCATCCCGCAGCAAGCGCACGCGATTGCCCGGCACCAGCGGCGCACCGGCGACGCGCGACAACGCCTGCTCGGCCAGCAAACGCACGGGCGATGAAGAATGCGGATCAAAGCGGCGTAGATCGTGTGCGAGTGTCACCGATATGCCTCTAG
>JAYVQD010000278.1:0-6885 GCA_043777275.1 Nitrosomonadales bacterium | reverse complement strand
TGGTAGGCGTGCCGCCGCCGAAGAGAACGCCGGTCAAGGCGGCGTAGCGCACGCCGGTGCAGTAATCAGACCAGCCGGAACATCAGCACGCCGGCAATCGTGAAGGCAATGCCCAGCAACTCCAGGGCAGTGATTTTCTCGCGGAAATAAAGCCACGAAATCGTCAGCGTGAACACTGCTTCAATCTGACCGACCGCGCGCACGTACGACGCGTTTTGCAGCGCAAACGCGGAATACCAGCCGATGGAGCCAAGCGCGCTGGTGAGGCCGATGAAACTCGCGATGCCGCGCACCGGCCACATCTGCCGGAACACCGCAGGTTCCTTCATAGCGAGCCAGAGACCGAGGCAGACGATTTGCAGGGAGGTGGCGAGTACGACCGTCCACCCGGCGCGCCAGAGAAAATGCGCATCGCCCAGTTCGAGCGTGGCCGCGCGCAGAAACAGATACGACAGCGAAAACAGCAGCGCGCAGACAAGTGCCACTTGCGTGGAGCGTCCGAGCAGCAGGTGCGAGAGCGCCTCGCCGCGGGTTTTGAACGCAGCGGCGCCGCTCTTGCCAAGAAGCATCAGGGTGACGCCGCACATCACCACCAGGATCGCCGCCCAGCCCGGCGGACTGACTTTTTCGGTAAACAGCAGGGTGCCGATCAGCGCGGTGAGGATTAAATCGGTCTTGGTAAGCATGGTGCCGACGGCGAAATTCTTCAGCCGGAACAAATGGATCAGCAAGGCCGTTGCCAGCACCTGCGTGAGTGCGCCGCCGGCGGTGTGCAGCAAAAACGTGGGGTTGAAGTCAGGCGCGCCGAGTCCGGTGAAGAGCGTAACGCCGCCAAGGAACACCAGCAGCACCGGCAGACCGAACAGCGAGCGCACGTAGGTCGTGCCCATGATGGACATGCGTTGATTGAGTTGCTTCTGCGCGGCGGTACGCACCGACTGCATCAGCGCAGCGAATACCGTAAACGGTATCCATAGCCAACTGGCTTCCATGACGAATCAGGGAATCAGCGGCGCGAGGCGCTTTTTTTGCGCGCGGCGGGAGCGCGCTTTTTGCCGGGGGTGCGTTTTACTGTTTTGGGGCGTGGCGCGACCGCCGGTGCGCCCGCCAGCAGGCTGCGCGTGCCGCCTTCGGACATGCAGTGGCCGCCGCCCTGAAAAATATCCGCGGGTGTGTTACCCGGCGGGCCTTCGCGTTGCAGAATTTCCGCCGCGTACGTTTCGCTGCGATCACGCGGCTGGTAACCCATGCGGTAGGCGTTGGTGTTGTCGAACCACGCGCGCGCATTGTCCGAAATGCCGTAAACAATCTCGAAATGCAGCTTCGACCGTTCGAGACCGATAGTGACCAACTGCGCCATGTCGCGCGCGCTGATCCAGATCGCCAGCCGGCGCCGGTCAATGGGCGCGCGATTCACGTTGCCGATGCGCATGCAGAACATTTCCATGCCATAGCGGTCGGCATACAGGCTAGCCAGCGCTTCGTTAAACACCTTGGATACGCCATAACGGCTGTCGGGCTTGGGATACACCCGGTGGTCGATGGTCTGCGTCACCGGATAAAACCCCACCGCGTGATTTGAGGTCGCCACCAGAAAGCGTTTCACGCCGTTGCGGCGCGCGGCTTCCAGCGTGTTGTGAAAGCCGATGATATTGGCCGAGAGGATGTGCTCCCAGTCGTGCTCGCCCGATTGCCCGCCGAAATGCACCACCGCATCCACGCCCTTGGTGATGCGCAGCGCGTCTTTCATGTTCGAGATGTCGGCGCGCACGAACGTCTCACCGGGCTTCAAGTTTTTGACGGGCTTGATGTCGGACAGACGCAGCTTATATTTGCCCGCCAGTTCCGGACGCAGAAAAGTGCCGATGCGCCCGGCGGCGCCCGTCATGAGGATGGTTTTCAACGCGCCAACCCCAAATCGGTCAGCACCGCTTTCATATCCGCGTAATCTTTGTCGAGGTCTTTGCGGAACTGCACGCTGGTAACGAAATCGTCTGACCAGTAGTTGCGCTCCAGTTCGGTTTTCCATTCGGCGCTTTGCGATGCCTTGCGCAGCGCGTTTTCCCAAAACGCCACTTGCGCCGCCGTGATGCCCTTGGGCCCCACGATAGAGCGCCAGCCGCCGTAGACGAGATTCACGCCTTGTTCTTTCCAGGTGGGCACGTTGGCGAGCGAGCCGGGCAGGCGCTTGTCCGCCGACACCGCGACCACGCGCAACTTGCCGCTTTGCACATGCGGGGCCACGTTGCCGGCGGCGGTGGTGACGAGTTCGAGATGCCCGCCCATCAGCGCGGTGACGCCTTCGGCGGAGCCTTTAAACGCCACCGCTTTTAAATCGCGCGCGTTGCCGCCAAAGGTTTTCATCAGCAGCCCTGCGGCGATGTGGTTGTGACTGCCGAGTGAGGTGGCAAAGCCCAGCGGCACCGCTTGCGGGTCTTTTTTCAGACGCGCGATTAAATCACTGCCGGTTTTGGTGGGCGAGTTGGCGTTGACGGCGAACACCACGTAGTCGTTAAACAGCGACGCAATCGGCGTGAAATCCTGATAACTGATTTTGCTGGAGCCGACAATGTGGTTGGTCACCATGGCGGTGGTGCCCACCATCAGGTAATGCGCGTCACCCGCGTGGCTGTTGACGTAGCTGAACATGATGTTGCCGCCGCCGCCGGGTTTGTTGACGACGGTGAGCGACGTCGGCACCGCCTTCAGGTCATTCAGCAGCTTTTCGATCGAGCGCCCGGTGCGGTCGTTGCTGCCGCCGGGCGCGGAGCCGACGACGATCTCGACGTTTTTAGTGGGCGTCCAGGCCTGTCCTGAGCCCGTCGAAGCGGTTTGGGCAGCGGCATTGCCGCACAGCAGTGCTCCGCCGATGAGTGAATATAAGTATTTGTTTTTAATTAGTTTTTTCATTTATTTTGCCAATCCAATATCGACTAAAATCTTTTTGGTATCGACGTAATCTTTTTCCAGGTCTTTGCGGAACTGCGCGCCGATGGCGAAATCTTCTGACCAGTAGTTTCTTTCAATGTCGGTTTTCCAACCGGCGTTTTGTGAAACGAGGCGCATCGCATTCTCCCAGAAAGCGAGTTGCGCCGCCGGCAACTCCTTCGGCCCCATGATGCCGCGCCAACTGCCCGACACCACATCCGCACCCAGCTCGCGCCAGGTCGGCACGTTCGATAACGCGCCGGTCATCCGTTGCGGCGCGGTGACCGCGAGCACGCGCATGCGGCCGCTTTGCACATGCGCCACGGCGTTGCCCGCGCCGATGATGACCATTTCAAGATGCGCGCCGAGCAGCGCCGCGATGGCTTCGGCGGAGCCTTTGAACACCACCGTTTTCAGATCACGCGCGTTGCCGCCGATGGCCTTGATCAGCAGGCCTGCTGCGATGTGGCGGCTGCCGCCGAAGGTGTTGGCGAAACCCGTGGCAACGGATTGCGGCTTGGTCTTGAGCTGCGCCATCAGGTCTTTGGGCGTCTTCAGCGGCGAATCCGTTTTTACCGCGAACACCACGTAATCGTTGACCAGCGAGGCGATGGGTGTGAAGTCGTGGTAAGTCTGTTTGCTGGCGCCGATGATGTGGTTGCTGTTGATGCTGGAGGTCGCCACCATCAGATAGTGGCCGTCACCCGCGTGCTGGTTGGTGTAGGCCATCGCGATGTTGCCGCCACCGCCGGGTTTGCCGACGATAGAAGTTGATGTCGGCACCAGCTTTAATTCGTTGAGTGCCTTTTCGATTTCGCGTCCGGTTTTATCGTTGCTGCCGCCGGGCACGGAACTGACGATGATCTCGACGTTTTTGGCGGGTGTCCAGGTCTGAGCAATTGCGTGTGACGCTTGCCACAGGCTCAACAGCAGAAATATAGTTAAGTATTTGTTTTTAAACATATATATCTTATCGCCATCTTCCGTAGGATGAGTACTGACCATTGGCCAGCAGCCATCCTACGCCGAACTGAGCGCGGGCCAAAATGCATCCGCCCCCGAGTCCTGCATCGCACGCCCCAACTTCATCGACCAGTAAACCTCGTTGCCGAATTCCTCGCGCCACGCCAGCGCGCGCAACGTTACGTGATGCAGCGCGTATTCATCGGTGACGCCAATCGCGCCGTGAACCTGATGGGTAACTGCCACCGCTTCGCGTGCGGCATCGGCGGCGCGAATTTTTGCGGCGGCCACCGCGATCAACCCTTGTTGCGCGGCATGCTGATTCACGTTGGCAGCGAGGCGTTCGACTACACCCGCCGCCGAAAGTGCCGCGGCCACTGCCGCCGCGACTTCACCGCCACCGCGCGCCAACTCCTGCTGTATCGCCTGAAACTGCGCGATTTTGCGGCCGAACTGCACGCGCTGCGTGGCATATTCGCAAGCCAGATGCAACGCGTGTTCGAGCGCGCCGCCGATTTGCACCGCGCGCAGCAGCGCGCCGCGTGCGTGCAGGCTCGCGCGGGTGACGCCCGCGCCCGCCGGTGCGGCGGCGTGCGCGGTCACGCTATCCAGCACCACCGTATCACGCGGCTCGCCGGCCAGATTGCGCCCCGGCGTAATGCGGCAATCCGCCGCGTTAACTGCCATCACCCTCAACCCCGATGACGAATCCGCCAGCAGCACGAGTTGCGTTGCGACGCGCGCGAACGGCACGCGCGTCAGCGTGCCCGACACGCGCCACGCCGCGCCGTCCTGCGTGGCGATCAATTTCTCATCCAGCACCGGGCCGATAGTCAACGGCCCACGCGGCACTTTCAAACCAGCACTCGCCAGCAGCCAAGCCGCCAACGCGGTTTCAGCCAGCGGCACCGGTGCCGCATGCCGCGCCGCAATGCGCAGCACCGCCGCCGCATCCGACAGCGAACCGCCCGCACCACCGGCCTCATCCGGCACGCCCACCAACGGCAACTCGGCTTTTTCGAGTTCAGCCCACAACGCCGCCGACCAGCCGTCGAGCTTGGCGGCAGTGAGCATTTTTTGCGTGACGTGGTTGGCGAACAAGCGCGCGGCTGCATCGCAAAGCATGGCACGAACATCGGGGGAAGTATTCATTTCCGTCCCATCCGACTTTTCAGTGGGCGCCGGCCAAATACTAATTTCGCCAAACAAACACCATAAAAAACCCTGTCGTTCCCGCGCAGGCGGGAACCCATAACACCGTAGCACTTGAGACGCCGCATGGATTCCCGCCTGCGCGGGAATGACGGGGGTGGTAGAGCGCCATGCGAATACAGAGTGAACATCATTTCAACGCCCCCAATAAACGCCGCGCGATCAGCGTGCGCAATACCTGCGTGGTGCCGCCGCGTATGGTCGCCACCGGTGCACTGACGATGCACTCCGCGAGATAACGCTCGAAGGGTTCGGTTGCATCCAGTGTCGGCTCCACCGCCACCAGCAGGCGCGCCGCGTCGATAATCTCGCGCTCATAAAACGTGCCCATGTCTTTGACCAGCGCGGCCTCGGTGGCGAGATCAACCGTGCCCTGTTTACCGGAAGACGGATCCAGTGCCAGCGCAATCGCCAGCGACATGCGGCGCAGCGTCCACAACCGCGCGGTGAGACGGCCCACCATCTCGCAAGCGCGGGCATCGTCAGACTTTCCGAGTCGGCGAATGAGTTCCACCAGCAGCGGAAACGTAGTCATAAACCGCTCCGGCCCGCTGCGCTCCAGCGCCAGCTCCGAGGTAATCTGCTTCCAGCCCTGACCGGCCTCGCCCACCACATGCGTGTCGGGCACGAACACATTGTCGAGAAACACTTCGTTGAAATGGTGATCGCCGCTCATAAACCGAATCGGGCGCACCGTTACCCCCGGCGTATTTTTCAGTTCAACAATCAGTTGCGACAACCCGTGATGACGATCATCGGTCTGCGGCGCGGTGCGGCACAAGACAAAAAACGCATCGGCCTTGTGCGCCCAACTGGTCCACACTTTTTGTCCGGTGACGCACCAGCCTCCCTCCACCTTCTCCGCGCGCGTGCGCACCGACGCCAGATCAGAGCCCGAACCCGGCTCGCTCATGCCCAGCGCAAACGCCATTTCACCGCGCGTGATCGCGGGCAAATATTTTTGCTTGAGAAATTCACTGCCATAACGCAACAAACTCGGCCCCGTCTGCCGGTCGCCGAACCAGTGCGCCGCGCAGGGTGCCGCCACCGTGAGCATTTCTTCCGTCATTACAAAGCGTTCGAGATACGAACGCTCCTGCCCGCCATATTGCCTGGGCCAGGTCAGCCCGATCCAGCCGCGTGCGGCGACTTTTTGGGTGAAGTCGATATCGAATTCGGTGTGGCCCAGATGCGGCACGAAGCTGCCCGATGCGACTTGCTGCCGCAGAAACGCGCGCACTTCGTCGCGCAGCTTGAGCGCGGCGGGCGGGAGTTCCAAGGATGAAAAATCTATGTTTTCGAAGAACAAAATTGCCTCGTTTAAAACGGTAATCGCAAAAGGGCTTATGGCATGGCGATAGTGTAACGCGGCGTGGCGCGTACGTCGTTCAAGCCGCCGATGGTATAGTCTTGCCCGATTCCGCAAGAGGGCTTCACGGATAAACCCGCCCAGCAAATCCGCTTTTGCAAAAGCCGCGACGGCATACGCATCGCCTATGCCGTGTGCGGCGAAGGCCCGCCCCTGGTGCGCGCCGGTCATTCGTTTTCGCATTTGGAATATGAATGGGATTGCCTGGCGTGGCGTCCGTGGCTTGATTTGCTTTCCCGGAACCATACGCTGATACGTTATGACACGCGCGGCACCGGCCTTTCGGATCGCGATATTGACGACTATTCATTCGGGCACCTGGTCGAGGATATGGAAGCGGTGATTGAGGCGGTAGGTCTCAAGCAGTACGACCTTATTGGCATCACCGGCGGCAGCGCGATCGCGGTCACGCA
>JAYVQD010000277.1:0-1800 GCA_043777275.1 Nitrosomonadales bacterium | reverse complement strand
TGTGGTACGGGGTGTTGGGACCCAAAGGTTTGCCGAAAAACATCGTCGAACGCTGGAACGGTGAGATTCGCAAAGCGATCAGTCTGCCGGACTTAAGGGAGCGGCTCATCTCCGAAGGGTTCGATATCGCCAATAGCCCGCCCGAGGTTTTTCAGGAGGTTCTGAAGCGCGATGTTGCCAAATGGGCCCGGGTAGTCAAAGAGGCAAAAGTCGACGTGCTCAAGTGATTCGGCGCCCGTGCGTCCGTGCAGCAGTGTTACCCGTCCAGTTCCACGTCGAGCATCAGAAACGACAGGCTCTTGCCGTGCATATCCTGTGCAAGGGACACCGTGACGCCGCCGCCCAGCGCGTTTTCAATCACAAAATTGAGTGCTTTGAGTTTGGGCAGTTCGTAGCGTGTCACCGGGCCCTGGGCGATTCCGGAGTACGCCTGCATGACGCGCTCGGATGTTAATTGTGCGCGCAGAATGTTCCACGCACGGTCGTCGTAAGCCGTGACCGACACATTGGACGTATTGCCTTTGTCGCCTGCGCGTGCGTGCCCCAGATCGTAGACCTTGATACGCTTGGCGCTCATAACGTGCCCTCCACCGTTACCGCGGTTTTCACCAACTCACGCGGAATCAAGATTGATTTAACCGCGAGTACTTCGCGGATGCCGTTCGAGCCGCCGCCACCGCCGGATGGGCCATTGACGTGCAGCGTACGTACTTCAAATCCGACGGCCAGCGCGGCCTTGCGCTCCGGGCTGCGGGCCGCGATGCGCAGGCGTACTTCATACGGCACGGTGCGGCCCCCCGTCATACTTCCCATGCCATGAAGGCTCGACATGCCGATATAATCCACGCGGATTTCCGGATAGGTAAAGCCGCGCTTGTGCAAACGTTCACGCACGATCTTCTCGGCCAGTTTCGCGCGCGCCAGCGCATTGGGGCCGGCGTAGCCGACTTCACCCTCGCCGATGTAGCCGTCGTGATAGCCGACTACCACTTTGTAGGTCGGCGTGCGTGGCCGTGCCTTCGCACCGGTTGCGCGCACGCGATGCTTGCCCTCCTGCGCGAACGTAACATCCGTAATGTCGAGTATGCAGTCGGGCGTGATGTAACTCGCCGGGTCGTGCATCTCGTAGAGAATCTGTTCGGTACAGGTCATCACATCAAGCCGCCCGCCGGAATCCGCCAGCTTGCCCAGTACGAGGCTGCCGTCTGCGTTGATGTCCGCATACGGAAAGCCGATGTTGACAGGATCTTCGCAGTCTTTCTTGCCGGGGTCGATGAAACAGCCGCCGGTCAGTTGCGCTGCGCATTCCATCAGGTGTCCTGCGAGCGTGCCGGCCGCCAGCTTCGGGTAATCGTCGTAATCCCAGCCGAGCCCATGCAGCATCGTGCCGAGGAACAGCGATGGGTCGGCGACGCGTCCGGTCATCACCACCGGCGCGCCGGTAGCGAGCCCGTCACGAATCACATCGGCGCCGAGATACACATTCGCCGACGCCATGCGCGGCAGCAGCGATTCCACCGGCGCGCCGTTTTCCATCAGCGGTAGTTGCGGGTTCTTGCGCACGATGTCGGCAACGTCGTCGCCCGTGACTACTGCTACCGGCAAATCCATAATGCCCAGCGCTTTCGCTTCGCGCCGTACGGCACGCGCGGCGCCCAGCGGATTGGCGGCCCCCATGTTGGTGACGATGCGTATGCCGTTTTTCACACAGGCGGGCAGCACGGCCTGAAAGCGTTCCGCAAGGTACGGGGTGTAGCCGCGCTCAGGGTCTTTCAAGCGCGTGAGGTTCTCGCGGGCGAT
>JAYVQD010000276.1:0-6898 GCA_043777275.1 Nitrosomonadales bacterium | reverse complement strand
TCGCTGGTGGTGGTGGAGCACGACATGGCGTTTGTCGAAAAGATTGCGCGCAAGGTGACGGTGCTGCACGAGGGCAGCGTATTGGCCGAGGGGCCGATGAGCGTGGTGCAAAATGACCCGCGTGTCATCGAAGTTTATCTGGGACGCTAACATGCTGGCCGTTAAAGACCTGAATCAGTTTTACGGCGGCAGCCACATCCTGCGCGGGCTGGGCTTTGAAGTGCCGCAGGGCAAGGTGACGGTGCTGCTGGGGCGCAACGGCGTAGGCAAAACCACGCTGTTGAAAACGCTGATGGGGCTGGTTCCCGCCAAAAACGGCACAATCACCTTTAACGCGCAGGACATCACCCACGCGGCGCCGTATCAACGCGCGCGCGCCGGGCTCGGCTACGTACCACAGGGCCGCGAGATTTTTGCGCGTCTGACTGTGGCGGAGAACCTGGAAATGGGCCTCGCCACACGCGAACGTGGCGCAAAAATCCCCGAACGCATTTTTGAGATGTTTCCAGTGTTGAAGCAAATGCTCAACCGGCGCGGTGGCGATCTCTCCGGTGGTCAGCAGCAGCAGTTGGCGATAGGCCGTGCACTGGCGATGAATCCCAAGCTATTGATACTCGACGAACCGACCGAGGGCATACAGCCCTCCATCATCAAGGACATCGAGCGCGTCATACGCACACTGTCGGCTGGCGGCGAGATGGCGATATTGCTGGTGGAGCAGTACTACGATTTTGCGCAATCGCTTGCAGATCATTATCTGGTGATGGAGCGCGGCGAGATTAATGCGCGCGGCGCGGGCGCGGACATGGTCAAGAACCGCGTGCGGCAGTTACTGGCGGTATGATCCGTACATGCAAGTTGCTGAACCTGTACATCTACGTGCCTGGCGTGCCGAGCTGGCGTTGTCTTACGAGCGCCGAGGACAAAGAACCGTGCTCGCCACGCGCCGCCACGATGGGCCGCTGGTGGTGCAAAAGGCGCTGTACCCGGAAGGCGGCGCGGTGTGCCACTCCATCATCGTCCATCCGCCGGCGGGCATTGCCGGTGGCGACGAGCTGCAACTCTACGTAAATGCTGACGAGGGCGCGCATGCCACACTCACCACGCCGGGCGCTACCAAGTGGTACCGCTCTTCGGGCGCGTGGGCACGGCAGCACGTGAACATCACCGTGGCCGGCGGCGCATGTGTCGAATGGTTGCCGCAAGAAGCCATCGTGTATGACCGCGCACGCGCGCGTAATGCGGTAGCGGTGCAACTGGCGGGTGACGCCACGTACATTGGCTGGGATGTGTTGTGCCTGGGCCGTGCCGGATCCGGCGAGCGTTTTGCCGAGGGCGCTTATCACGCACGCACGCACATTGCGCGCGACGGTAAGCCGGTGTGGTTTGAACAATCGCGCATCGAAGGTGGCGGTGTTTTGCGTGATTCACCTACGGGCATGGGCGGCGCCACGGTTTGCGCCACATTGCTCGCAGCAACGACGCGCCTGGACAGCAGCCATGTCAAGACGTGCCGTGCGGTCCCCGCGCAGCAGGCGCGCACAGCCGTGACGCTGTTGCCGGGGCTGTTGATCGCACGCTACCTCGGCGATTCAGGAGAGTGTGCGCGACACTATTTCACCCAACTGTGGCGTGTGTTGCGTCCGGCGCTGACCGGTCGTGATGTTGTGTTACCCAGAATCTGGAGCACCTGAAATGGAACAAACGTGGAACTGACGCCTCGCGAAAAAGACAAGCTGCTGATCTTCACCGCAGGCTTGCTGGCGGAGCGGCGCCGCGCGCGCGGCCTGAAATTAAATTACCCGGAAGCGGTGGCTTTTATCAGCGCAGCCATCATGGAGGGCGCGCGTGATGGCAAAAGCGTTTCTGAACTAATGGGCTGGGGCGCGACCCTGCTTAAGCGCGATGAAGTGATGGATGGCGTGCCGGAAATGATCCCCGATATACAGGTGGAAGCGACTTTTCCCGATGGCACCAAGCTGGTGACGGTGCATCATCCCATTGTATAAATGCCTAAAAATTGTTTAAAAACAAATAGTTACAACATCACCAAGGAGCCGCCATGATACCCGGTGAAGTGATCGCCGCCGAAGGCGAGATCGAACTCAACGTGGGCCGCCGCACGTTAACGCTAAGCGTGACCAACACCGGTGACCGCCCGATACAAGTCGGCTCGCATTATCATTTTTTCGAAACCAATGACGCTTTGCAATTTGAGCGCAAAAAAGCGCGTGGGTTTCGGCTGAACATCGCAGCGGGTACAGCCGTGCGCTTTGAGCCGGGACAATCACGAACCGTAGAGTTGGTTGCGTTGAGTGGCGCACGCAAAGTGTATGGCTTTCAGGGGAAGGTGATGGGGCGGCTATGAGCCACCCGGCAAGGGAGCCGCGAAGCGGGATCGACGGCAAGGCGATTGGCCGCTGTCCCCGACGCGCGGGACTATGCATACCGACCAATAACGGAGGGGACACTGAAATGAATATCCAATGAAAATTTCACGTCAAGCTTATGCCGAAATGTTCGGCCCCACCACGGGTGATCGTGTGCGCCTTGCCGACACCGAGTTATGGATCGAAGTCGAAAAGGATTACACCACCTACGGCGAGGAGGTGAAGTTCGGCGGCGGCAAAGTCATACGCGATGGCATGGGGCAGAGCCAGCTCACCTCCGCCAAAGTCGCGGACACGGTGATCACCAACGCGCTGATTGTTGACCACTGGGGCATCGTCAAAGCCGACATCGGCATCAAGAATGGCCGCATCTGGAAAATCGGCAAGGCGGGTAACCCCGATATACAGCCCGCGATCACCATCCCCATCGGCGCGGGTACAGAGGTGATTGCGGGCGAGGGCATGATCGTTACCGCAGGTGGCATCGACACGCATATCCACTTTATCTGCCCGCAGCAAATTGAAGAGGCATTGATGTCGGGCGTGACCACCATGATCGGTGGCGGCACCGGGCCCGCAACGGGGACGTTTGCCACGACCTGCACGCCGGGGCCATGGCACATCCATTCGATGCTGCGAGCGGCGGATGCCTTCGCGATGAATCTGGGTTTTCTCGGCAAGGGCAATGTGAGCCTGCCCGCGCCACTCGTGGAACAGGTGAAGGCAGGCGCGATCGGACTCAAGCTGCACGAGGATTGGGGTACCACACCAGCCGCTATTGATAACTGTTTAACGGTTGCCGACAAGATGGATGTGCAGGTGGCGATACATAGCGACACCTTGAACGAGTCGGGCTTTGTCGAGGCCACCATCAAGGCGTTCAAGGGCCGCGCCATACACACGTTTCACACCGAGGGCGCGGGCGGCGGCCATGCGCCGGACATTATCAAAGTGGCCGGCGAGCCTTATGTACTGCCGTCATCCACCAACCCTACACGGCCTTACACCGTCAACACCATCGCCGAACATCTCGATATGTTGATGGTGTGCCATCACCTTGATCCGGCAATCGCGGAAGACGTGGCGTTTGCCGAATCGCGCATCCGCCGGGAGACTATCGCCGCCGAAGACATCCTGCATGACCTGGGCGCGTTTTCGATGATGTCCTCCGACTCACAGGCCATGGGCCGCGTGGGTGAAGTCATCATTCGTACTTGGCAAACTGCGCACAAAATGAAAGTGCAGCGTGGCGCGTTAAAGGGCGATGCCGCCACCAGCGACAACGCACGCGTCAAACGCTATATCGCCAAGTACACGATTAACCCCGCCATCACCCACGGCATTTCGCATGTGGTGGGCTCGGTGGAAGAAGGCAAGCTGGCCGACTTGGTGTTGTGGCGGCCCGCATTCTTCGGCGTAAAACCCTCGTTGATCATCAAAGGCGGCATGATTGCCGCTGCGGCCATGGGCGACCCCAATGCCTCGATACCCACGCCACAGCCCGTACACTACCGTCCGATGTTCGGCAGCTTTGGCGGCGCGCTGAATACCTCGCTCACCTTTGTCTCTAAAGCGGCGTTGAAAAACCCGGCGGTAGCGGCGTTGAATTTAAAGCATCAAATTGAAGCCGTAAAAAACACGCGCACGATCCGCAAGAAAGACATGGTACACAACGGCTGGCAACCGAAGATCGACGTTGACCCCGAAACCTACGAAGTGCGAGCCGATGGCGATCTGCTGGTGTGCGAACCCGCCACCGTGCTGCCGATGGCGCAACGTTATTTTCTGTTCTGATGATTGAACTGAAATCCAGAACCGTCGGTGACGCCGCTATCGGCGGGCAATTGCGTCTGCCGTTTGAGCTGCGCCAGAAAAGCCGCTTGCGTACGCAACTGGTCTCGGGTGAAGACGCGTGGCTGATGTTGCCACGTGGCGACATACTGCGTGGTGGAGACGCACTGCAAGGCTCGGATGGCCGTGTGATTGAAGTCGTTGCTGCCGAGGAAGACGTGCTGCACATCACCTGCACCAATACGCATGAACTCACCAAGGCCGCGTATCACTTGGGCAACCGGCATGTGCCGGTGGAAGTGGGCGATGGTTATCTACGCATCGCTGCCGATCATGTGCTTGAAGACATGTTAAAGGGCTTGGGCGCCACCATGACAGCACTGTGTGCGCCGTTCGAGCCCGAGGGCGGCGCGTATGGTGGTGGTCATCAGCACCATAGTGACGAGCCTGCACGCGGCGCACGCATACATGATCACTTTGCCGAAAAATTCAATAAAAATAGTTAGTACGACATGGTTTCGCTGCAAGCACATCAACTCACCAAACTGCTGCAACTCGCCAGCCCCGCATTGCCGGTGGGCGCGTACAGTTATTCGCAGGGGTTGGAGTCTGCGGTCGAAGCGGGCATCGTACGCGATGCGGCCAGTGCGCAGCGTTGGATCAGCGATGTGCTGGAACTCGCGCTCGCGCGCATGGAAGCGCCGGTGTTAGTGCGCTTGATAGATGCATGGGCACGTGACGATTTCGCTGCTGTTGAACACTGGAATGCATTGTTCCTGGCCTCGCGTGAAACCGCCGAGTTGCGCGCGGAGACGGTGCAGATGGGTTATTCGCTCGCGCGCTTGCTGCCGGGCTTGATCACCGCGCCGTTGAAGTTAGATGCCCTCGAAGAGATTGCTTACCCCACCGCGTATGCGTGTGCTGTTGCGCATTGGCAAATTGATGTCACACAAGCACTAATCGCTTATCTGTGGTCATGGCTGGAAAACCAAGTGATGGCTGCACTCAAGGCCGTGCCGCTGGGACAAACCGATGGGCAAAAAATTTTACTCGCGCTGGGTGGTGCAGTAACGCACGCCGCCGAGAACGCATCAACACTGTGTGACGCTGAACTGGGCAACTTCGCACCGGGCTTTGCCATCCTGTGCAGCCAACATGAAACCCAATACAGCCGATTGTTTCGTTCCTAGATTATGGAAAATTTGCCATGAGTGCACTCCCCGAAAAATCATCCCCCGGCCCGCTGCGCGTAGGCATCGGCGGCCCGGTCGGCTCCGGCAAGACTGCGCTGACCTTGTTGCTGTGCCGTGCGCTGCGCGACAAACACAATATCGCAGTCGTGACCAACGATATTTACACCGAGGAAGACGCGCAATTCCTGGTGCGCAACGAAGCGCTGGCGCCGGAGCGCATCATCGGTGTGGAAACCGGCGGCTGCCCGCACACGGCGATACGCGAGGATGCGTCCATCAACCTTGAAGCGGTGGCGCGCTTGAATCGGCGCTTTGATAACCTTGATCTCGTGATCATCGAATCCGGCGGTGATAACTTAGCTGCAACCTTCAGCCCCGAACTCTCAGACCTGACGCTCTATGTCATCGACGTCGCAGCAGGCGACAAAATTCCGCGCAAGGGCGGGCCGGGCATCACCAAGTCGGATCTGCTAATCATCAACAAAATAGACTTGGCGCCCATGGTCGGCGCATCACTCGAAGTCATGGATCGCGACGCCAAAAAAATGCGCGGCGCACGTCCCTTTGTCTTCACCAATCTCAAAACGGGTCACGGCCTCGACACCATTATTCAATTCATCGAGAAAGAGGGCATGTTATGCGCGCAATAACTTTGGGCTTACTGTTAAGCGCCGGCGAGGTGCTGGCGCACCCCGGCCATGGGCTGACGGGTGGTCACTTGCATGGATGGGATTATGTGTTGCTGGTGGCGGTGATAGCGGCGGTCGCGTTGCTGGCGCGGCACCGCTAACTCGTCAAGCTCCGATCAGGTCGAGCTAACGAGATTTCGCCCATCGGTAACGCTTTTTGAATCCTGCGGGCGAGACGCCCGCGATCCCAGGGGGCGGCACGCGAACAGCGGCTGGTGAATCGCTCGCGGTTTGGTTTGCTGCGCTTGCCGACTCTCTACTCTACAGCCGCAACAATTTCACCGCGTTATCCCAAACGATCTGCTGCCGTTGTTCTGCCGTCAATGATTTCACGCCATTGAGAAACCGGATCGGCTCTTCGTAAGCGATATCAAAGCAGTAGTCACTGCCCACCAGTATGCGGTCTGCGCCGACGAGTTTGATCAGGTCTTCGAGCAGCTCTTCGTTGTAGCTGATGGTGTCGTAGGTAAAGCGTTTCAAGTAGCTGCTGGGTGGTTTGCTGATGGTTTTGCATTCGGCGCGGGTGCCGAAGCCGCGGTCCAAACGCCCCCGTAGCGCTGTTAGTACACCGCCGGCGTGGGGCAGGCTGATTTCAAGTTTGGGAAAGGCATCGAGTACGCCGCCGTAGATAAGGTGCGATGCAGCCAAAGCCGTGTCAAAGGGGTTGCCGCACAGGTTAACCAGGTAGAACTGTTTCATGCGCTCGTTGTTAATCATCATCGGATGCAGGAAGATCGGCAGGCCCAGCGCTTCGCAACGCTCGTACACCGGAAAGAAGCTGCGATCCGACAACTCACGATCACGCACAGCGGTGGCGAAGTAAACGCCTTTGATA
>JAYVQD010000275.1:0-25991 GCA_043777275.1 Nitrosomonadales bacterium | reverse complement strand
GCTGTTCACTTAGCCGTTCGTGGTGAGCTTGTCGAACCACAAATGCCCTTCGACAGGCTCAGGGCGAACGGGCAAAGGGCTTAAGTGAACAGCATTGGCACCTGATTGCATTCGTTATAGAGGTCTGCGCCCATCGGGCCGAGTTTCTTCTGAAACACGGTTTCCGCAGGCACCGTCAGCACTGTGCCGTCGGTTGCGGTGATCTGCCCGACGGCGCTGATGCGATGATCCTTCACTTTTTGCGGACAGCGGTAGAGGTTCTCGATGATCGTTGTGGCGAGTCCCTGTGTCACCATGCGCCTGGGCGGCGCTGGGTCGGCCGCATCCAGTTCGGGGCCGCTGGCGGTTGTCCGGCAGCCGTTGAGCGCCACGCATCCGAGGATCACCAGTATCCGGCCGAGCATCGGCGCGATGGAACCTGCTGATTTCCTGTGCATCATGTTCTCCTTCTGTTAGCGTTTCCCTTGTTTCCTTTATGCGCTCGTCGCGGACTGCGGCTTCAAGCTGATAATCAACACCCCGGCCAGCACCAGTCCCGCGCCGATCAACTGAATCAGTGTAATCCGCTCACCCAAAAATAGCTGCCCGAATACCATGGTGGACAGCGGCCCGATGCAACCCACCAGCGCCACCTGATTGGCGCCGATGCGCTTTAAGCCTTCTGCCATCAGCCACAGCGGCGTGACCGTGGTGAAGATCGCCATGATAAGCACCAGCCAGTAAACGTCGTTCGCCACCACCAGTTGCGACGGCCCGCGCAGCGCCATGAAGTGCGCGATCACAAAAAACGACGCCGAGGTAGCCGCGTAGGCGGTAAAGCGCATCGAGCCCATGGTCTGCACGTAGCGGCTGCCGGCGATCAGATAAATCGCGTAGGTCACGGCACTGGCGAACACCAGGCCCGCGCCGAGCAACATCAGGTTCAGGCTCAGTTGCGTGCTGTTGGCGAGTTTAATTTCTTCGTTAAACACCAGCGCGATGCCGCTGTACGACAGCGCCAGAGAGATTAGATGGCGTTTGCGGATCGGCTGCTTCAAAAACAGCGCCGACATCAGCACCACGATGGTGGGATACAGATACAGAATCAGCCGCCCCATGCCCGCCGAGATGTATTGCAAACCGGCGAAATCCAAATAGCTGCCGACGTAGTAGCCGGTGAAGCCCAGCGCGATGACGCCAAACCAATCGCCGCGCGACAGATGGGCCGCGCCCGCCCACCATGCCATGAACAAAAAAAACGGCAGCGAGAACAGCATGCGCAGCGCAAGCAAGGTCAGCACATCAACACCATGCTGATACGCCAGCTTGACGATAATGGTCTTGCCTGAAAACGTGATCGAGGCAAGGATCGCGCAGGCGATGCCGATGTAGGCGCTGCGGGCTGTGGTGGATGGCGTCACGTACGGCTGCAAAAGTAAAAAATACCTTCCCCGTCATTCCCGCGCAGGCGGGACTCCATACGCTGTCTCAAGTGGCGCTGCGTTATGGATTCCCGCCTGCGCGGGAATGACAAGGGGCATTGACTTGCGTGAACGCTGACCGATGTTGCCGGTAATAATCAACGCCGCTTGCCACCCATGATGCCGCCCAGCACGCCGCGCAGAATCTCGCGCCCGACTTGCGAGCCGATCGTACGCACGGCGCTTTTGGCTGCGGTTTGTATCAGTCCATCGTGGCGGCCGCCGCGCGGGCCGGTGGTGCCGCCGAAAATATCTTTCAGCGCGCCGAAAAACCCCCCACCATCGGTTGGCGTGGCTGGTGCGGGTTGCTGTGCGGAGGCGGGTGCGCCAGCGGGGATGCCCGTGGGCGCAGCGGCTCCCGCGCCCGGCGCGGCAGCACCCGCCACACGTCCGGTGAGTTTTTCATAGGCCGACTCGCGATCCACCGCAGTTTCATACACGCCCGCCACCAGCGAATCTTTTATGATCGCAGCGCGTTCTTCAGCCGTCACTGGTCCCAATCGGCTGCCAGGCGGAGCGACGAACGCGCGTTCAACAACAGCGGGGCGGCCTTTTTCATCGAGAAAAGACACCAGCGCTTCGCCCACGCCGAGCTCGGTAATCACCGCTTCCACATCGAGCTTCGGATTCGGGCGCATGGTGGTAGCAGCGGTTTTCACCGCTTTCTGGTCGCGCGGCGTGAACGCGCGCAAGGCGTGCTGCACGCGGTTGCCGAGTTGGCCGAGCACGGTGTCGGGCACGTCCAGCGGGTTTTGCGTGACAAAATAAACGCCCACGCCCTTGGAGCGCACCAGCCGCACCACTTGTTCGATTTTTTCCAGCAGCGCTTGCGGTGCGTCGGTAAACAGCAGATGCGCCTCGTCGAAAAAGAACACCAGTTTGGGCTTGTCCACGTCCCCCACTTCGGGCAATTGCTCGAACAACTCCGACAACAGCCACAGTAAAAACGTGGCGTAGAGCTTGGGCGAGGTCATCAGCTTGTCAGCGGCGAGGATATTGATGACACCGCGGCCTTTGGCATCGGTCTGGATGAAATCCATGATGTTCAACGCGGGCTCGCCGAAGAATTGATCCGCGCCCTGACTGTCGATTTCCAGCAGGCCGCGCTGAATCGCGCCGATGGAGGCCGCCGAAACGTTGCCGTACGCCGTGGTGAAATCCTTGGCGTTATCCCCCACGTATTGCAGCATCGCGCGCAGGTCTTTGAGATCCAGCAGCAGCAGGCCCTTGTCGTCGGCGATTTTGAACACCATCGTCAGCACGCCTTGCTGCGTGTCGTTCAGATTCAGCATGCGCGAGAGCAGCAGCGGCCCCATTTCGGAGGCGGTGGTACGCACCGGGTGCCCCTGCTTGCCGAAGGTGTCCCAGAACGCCACCGGGCAACTTTCGTTTTTGAAATCATCCAGCTTGAGCAGTTCAACGCGCTCTTTGATCTTGCCTTTGAGTTCGCCCGCCTGTGACAAGCCGGCCAGATCGCCTTTGACATCGGCCATGAACACCGGCACGCCGATGCGGCTTAAGGATTCGGCGATACGTTGCAGCGTAACGGTCTTGCCGGTGCCGGTAGCGCCCGCGATCAGGCCGTGGCGATTGGCGAGCGCCGGCAGTAGACACAAATCAATATCGCTTTTTGCGATCAATAAAGGATCGGGCATGGCGGTCTCCATGATAAAATTTTCCCTATTGTAGCCGGGTTAGCCGGCTCTGAAAGTCTGAGGACGCGATATGGCAGGTCATTCCAAGTGGGCGAACATCCAGCATCGCAAAGGCCGGCAGGACGCCAAGCGCGGAAAAATTTTTACGCGGCTGATTAAAGAGATCACGGTTGCCGCGCGCATGGGCGGCGGCGATCCGGCGTTGAATCCGCGCCTGCGTCTGGCAACCGACAAGGCCTACGCCAACAACATGCCGAAGGATAACGTCGAGCGCGCGATCAAGCGCGGCACCGGTGACCTGGAGGGTGTGAGCTACGAAGAAATCCGCTACGAGGGCTACGGCATCGGCGGCGCCGCAGTGATGGTCGATTGCATGACCGACAACAAAACGCGCACGGTGGCTGATGTGCGCTTTGCGTTTACCAAAAACGGCGGCAACATGGGCGCCGAAGGCTCGGTGGCATTTCTGTTTAAGCACTGCGGGCAAATGGTGTTCGCGCCGGGCACCAACGAAGAAAAGTTGATGGAAGCCGCCATCGAGGCCGGCGCCGAAGACGTGGTGACCAACGAAGACGGCAGCATTGAAGTCATCACCCCGCCGCACGATTTTCACACGGTGAAAACGGGTATCGAAAAGGCCGGCTTCAAACCGGAGATCGCCGAAGTCATCATGAAGCCCAACATGGAAAGCGTGGTCACCGGCGACGACGCGGTGAAAATGCAAAAGCTGCTCGATGCACTCGAAGCGCTGGATGATGTGCAGGAGGTTTACACCAGTGCCGTTATCGACCTTCCCGCGTAGTTGACTTGACCGACACCCTACGCATACTCGGAATAGACCCGGGGCTGCGCGCCACCGGCTTCGGCATACTCGACAAGACCGGCAGCAAACTGACCTACGTCACCAGCGGCTGCATTAAAACGGCGAGCGGTGGTGAGTTGCCGCTGCGGCTAAAAACCATACTCGACGGTCTCGCCGAAGTGATCGGCGCCAATGCGCCGGTGCAAGTCGCGGTGGAAAAAGTCTTCGTCAACGTCAATCCGCAATCGACACTGCTGCTGGGGCAGGCGCGCGGTGCTGCGATCTGCGCGGCGGTGATGCACCATCTGCCGGTTTCGGAATACACTGCGCTGCAAGTCAAACAGGCGGTGGTGGGCAACGGCCACGCTAAAAAAGAACAGGTGCAGGAAATGGTCAAACGGTTATTGCGCCTAGGCGGCGACCCCAGTCCCGATGCGGCCGATGCGCTGGCGTGCGCGATTTGTCATGCGCATGGCGGGCAGGGGTTGGGCCTGCTGGCGACGGCGGGTTATCGCATGAAGCGTGGGAGGCTTGTTTAAAATATTGTTTAATAACAAATACTTGTGATTATTATGGGTTGCGGATCGGTTTCGCCCCACCGTTGACGAACAGCCTATTCCTGCTGTATGTTCCTACACATAGTAACTACGGGCCTTCGGGCCGCGCGCCATGCATACCGTCAACGTCCGCCAACTGAAAAACAATCCCTCCGAGGCGCTGCGTCAAGCGCAGAAGGAGATGGTGCTGGTGATGAACGGCGATCATCCATCTGCCTTGCTGGTGCATCTGGAAGATAGCGGCTTGCTTGAAATGCCGGGTGTGCGCCTTGCGCTGGGAACGGCGTTGTTCAAGGATGGCAGCCTTTCGCTCGCTCGTGCTGCCAAACTGGCGGATGTACCGTTGCCGGATTTCATGCAGCACCTTTCCCGCTCCGGTATCGCGGTGATTCAAGGCAGTGCCAAAGAAGTCAAAAAGGACGTGGAAACTTTGGAAGCATGGCTGGCATCGTCCTGACTGATGCCAGTCCGCTGATCGTGCTGTCACGCATCGACGGTTTGCACTGGCTCAAGGCGATTTTTGGCGAGGCCACCGTGCCGCTTGCCGTGCGCAAGGAAGTGCTCACTGGAAAAGACAAGGCGGGCGAAGCCGTGATTCGCGCAGCCATCGCGGGTAAATCGCTGGTGGTTTTGCGTAAAGACTGGAAACTGCCGCAGTTTCCCTTTTTAGGTGAAGGCGAAGCCGCCTGCATACGCGCCGCGCTAAACTTGCGCCAACCGAGTTTGCTGCTCATGGACGACAGAGCCGGAAGGACGACAGCGATGGAATGCGGATTGAAGGTGGCTGGAACAGCAGCGATCATCGCGATGGCGAAAAGACAAAAACTCATTCCTTCCGCCGCCGATGTTTTTGAGCGACTATTGCAAATGGACTTCAGATTGTCGGCGGAAGTGATACGCGCAGCATTGGTAGCAGCAGGAGAACGATAAACCATGATCGGCAGAATCAGCGGCAAATTACTCGCCAAGCAGCCGCCGCAAATCATTGTAGACGTGCAGGGCGTCGGTTACGAAATCGACGTGCCGATGAGCACGTTGTATCAACTGCCTGCCACTGGTGCCGATGTGACGCTGCTCACGCATCTGACGGTGCGCGAGGATGCGCATCTTTTGTATGGTTTTGCCACCGAGCAGGAGCGCACGGTGTTCCGCCAGTTGCTGAAAATTTCCGGCGTCGGCGCGCGCACGGCGTTGTCGGTATTGTCGGGCTTGAGTGTGGCCGACCTGCACGCGGCGGTGAGTCAGCAGGACACCGGCAGGCTGACCAAGGTACCCGGTATCGGCAAAAAAACCGCCGAGCGCTTGTTGCTGGAATTAAAAGACAAACTCAACGTCACGGTGATGTCGTCGCCCGCGACGGGAGCGATCAGTGCGGGCACCGATATCGTGAATGCCTTGTTGTCGCTGGGTTATAACGACAAAGAGGCGTCGTGGGCAGCCAAGCAATTGCCGGTGGATGCCAGTGTGAATGACGGCATCCGGCAGGCGCTAAAATTGTTGTCCAAATCCAAATGACCATCGAAACCGATCGCCTCATCACCGCAGCGCCGGCCTCTGTTCAGGAGGAGGTGTTCGAGCGCGCCTTGCGCCCGAAGCAGCTCGACGAATACATCGGCCAGGAAAAAATCCGCGGCCAGTTGTCGATCTTTATCGAGGCCGCACGCCGCCGCAAAGAGCCGCTGGATCACGTGTTGCTGTTTGGCCCGCCGGGGTTGGGCAAGACCACGCTCGCGCACATCATCGCGCGCGAGATGGGGGTGAATCTGCGGCATACCTCCGGGCCGGTGCTGGAGCGTGCGGGCGATCTGGCGGCGATACTCACCAATCTCGAGCCGAACGATGTGTTGTTCATCGACGAGATTCATCGCTTGTCGCCGGTGGTGGAAGAAATTCTCTACCCCGCGCTGGAGGATTATCAGATCGACATCATGATCGGCGAAGGCCCGGCGGCGCGCTCGGTCAAGCTGGATTTGCCGCCGTTTACCCTCGTGGGCGCGACCACGCGCGCGGGCATGCTGACCAATCCGCTGCGTGATCGCTTCGGCATCGTGGCGCGGCTGGAGTTTTACAACGTTGAGGAATTGACGCGCATCGTGGCGCGATCCGCCAAGCTGCTCGACATAGAGACCGCGCCGGAAGGTGCGCGTGAAATCGCCGGACGCTCGCGCGGCACGCCGCGCATTTCCAACCGGCTGTTGCGGCGCGTGCGTGACTTTGCCGAGGTCAAAGCCGACGGCAACATCAGCCGCGAAGTCGCTGACGCTGCGCTGAAAATGCTGGATGTCGATTCACTCGGCCTTGATGTGATGGATCGCAAACTGCTGCTGGCGGTGATCGAGCGTTTCGATGGCGGCCCGGTGGGTGTGGATAACCTCGCTGCCGCTATCGGCGAAGAGCGCGACACCATTGAAGACGTGCTGGAGCCGTATCTGATTCAGCAAGGCTATCTGCAACGCACACCGCGCGGCCGCATGGCGACGGCCAGCGCGTACCGCCATTTCGGGCTGGCGCAGCCGAAAAATGCGGTGACGCCTGATTTGTGGGATGCCGATTCCGCAAATGCTCCCAAGTAAGTTCCCCCGTAAAAGTTCCGCGGCTTAACCCCGATCCCCCGTGCGCAACGTTGGTAGTAGCGTGGCGACGGTGTTTGCGCGGAGTATTTTAAATAATTGTTTAAAAACAAATACTTATGTAATATACCGACAGGTGTTGCCACGCGGTGCAGGGTGGTACGTGGCATGCCGAAATGGTACTATTTACATCGCTGCCGCACGGCGCGGCACACTCGGAGAAACGCAGCGGCATGAATGATTTGTCCCATCGCGAACCGTGCTTCGTCTGGCCGGTGCGGGTCTACTACGAAGACACCGACAGCGCGGGCGTGGTTTATTACGCCAACTATTTGCGCTACTTCGAGCGCGCGCGCACCGAGTGGCTGCGCGCGCTGGGCTTCGAGCAGACCGATCTTGCCGAGCGCCACCGCATCGTTTTCGTGGTGCGCTCGATCACTGTTGAGTATCTGTTGCCGGCGCGTTTTAATGACGAATTGCAAATTACCGTGGAACTTGGCGCGCCTCGCGCGAGTCAGATAGTTTTCGTGCAACGCGTTTTGCGTGGGATGGAGCTGCTTTCAGAGGCGCAGGTGCGCGTGGCCTGTGTCAGCGTGCTCACTCTGAAGCCCGTTAGAATACCGAAAACCGTTAGTGCAAAAATAAGACCAAAAACAGGGACACCATGAATCCAGGCAATCCAGGCATAACGCACGACATGTCGATATTGAGCCTCATCACCGGCGCGAGTTTGCTGGTGCAGGCGGTGATGCTGATCCTGCTGCTGGCCTCGGTGTTTTCGTGGTACTACATTTTCCTCAAATACTTTGCGCTGCGCCGCGCCACCGCGCTGGCCAACGAATTTGAAAAACAATTCTGGAGCGGCGCTGATCTGAACGATCTGCATCAGCGTGCGCTGAATTCACGCACCGACGCCGGCAGCATGGAGCGCATCTTCGAAGCGGGCTTTCGCGAATTCATGAAGCTGCGCAAGCAGCCCGGCATGGATGTACGCGCCGTTACCGACGGCACGCGCCGCGCCATGCGCGCCACCTATCAACGCGAGATGGACGAACTCGAATCACACCTGTCGTTTCTGGCATCGGTCGGTTCGGTCAGCCCGTACATCGGCTTGTTCGGTACGGTGTGGGGCATCATGAATTCGTTTCGCGGGCTGTCGAATGTGGCGCAGGCCACGCTGGCCGCAGTGGCGCCCGGCATCGCTGAAGCGCTGGTGGCGACCGCGATGGGCTTGTTCGCGGCAATACCGGCGGTGGTGGCCTACAACCGCTTTGCGGGTGACGTGAACCGGCTCGCCATTCGTTACGACTCGTTCATGGAAGAGTTCTCGAACATCATGCAGCGTCAGGCGCACTGAACATCATGCTGGATAAACGCACCGGCCACCGCCTGATGAACCAGATCAACGTCGTGCCCTACATCGACGTGATGCTGGTGCTGCTGGTGATTTTTATGGTGACAGCGCCGCTGGTGAATCCGGGGCAGATTGAATTGCCGCAGGTAGGCAAAACGTCCGCGCCGCCGGTGCAGCCGATGGAAGTGACGATCCGCAGCGATAAATCGATTTATTTGCGTGATCGCTCGCAGGGGGCCAACGAAATCAAAGTCACACGCGGCGATCTGGTGAAGGCCATCCGCGAAAAACAAAAAGCCAATCCCGAACAGGCGGTGGTGATTGCAGCGGATAAAGACGTGCGCTACGAAGCCGTGCTCGACGTGATGGATACCTTGCAACAGAATCAGGTCAAGAAAGTCGGCTTGCTCGCCAAGCCGCGCGGCGGCTGAGCCGCCCGTGAGTGCCGCGATGAACCGTGTGCCCGGCATGCACAATGACAAAACCAAGGCGCGCGCGCTGGCGCTGGCGATGCACGCAGCGTTTATTGTGCTGCTGATTTTTGGCGTGTCGTGGCAGCGCAAGCCGGAATCGCCGGTGGTGGCCGATCTATGGAGCAGCTTGCCGCCGATGGCGCCAACGGTGCAACCGAAAGTGGAAACACCTCCGGAACCCCAACCCGCGCCGCGCGTGGAGCCGGTGCCCGTTCCCAAGCCCGACATCGCGCTGAAGGCAAAAGAGAAAGAAAAAAAAGCGGAGCCCAAAAAAGCCGACGACAAGGCGGCGCGCGAGAAAGTGGCAGAGGCAAAAAGAGCCGCAGAGGAACGCGATGCCAAACTAAAGAAATTGCTGGAGGCGGAGAAAGTTTTCGAGGCCAAGGCGGCGACGGAGAAGGCCGCCGCCGCAGAGCGTGCAGCCACCGAGCAAGCGGCCAGGGCTGCGGCAGCGCGTGAAAACCAAAAGTATATTAGCGGCATACACTCAAAAGTCTGGGCCAGGGTGGCATTGCCCACCGACCTGCAGGGAAACCCCGAAGCAGAATTCATGGTGTCGCTGCTGCCGGGCGGCGAACTGGAAAGCGTCACCATGCGCAAGAGCAGCGGCAACCCCGCATACGATGCGGCGATCGAGCGTGCGATACGGCAAGCACAGCCGTTTAATGTTCCGTCGGGGGATGAGTTTCACCGCAGTTTCAGGCGCTTCTCCATGACGTTTCGTCCGCAGCGGTAGTGTTCGCTTTCGTGGTTTCGCCGGCACGGCGGAACCTGAGAAAATTTGTACGGTCACACTTAAGAATAGCATCCAGTGAAAGTTGAGTCGAAGCATGCAAAATATATATAAGCTATTGTTTTTATTGTATTTTTTAACTGTATCCATAAGCGCTTCTGCACAACTTCGCATCGAGGTCATCGGCGGCGGCGCCACCCAAAGACCGCCGCCTTTGTCGGCTTCGGACCACCCGTGCAACTACTCCACGGCGGGTAATGCGAATCAAATTTCTGTTGCCATCGCGCCCTTTCGGGATGAATCAGGACTCAAGCAGCCCTTAGTGCCGGTTGTCGCTGCGGACCTCTCGCGCAGCGGCTTGTTCAAGCTCGTCGATACCGCAGGGGCGAAGCCGCAGCACGAACCCGATCAACTGGACTACGCGCATTGGCGCGCGCGCGGCGCGGACCATGTGGTTATCGGCAGCGTGACTGCGCAGGCCGACGGTCGCTTTGAAGTGCGTTTTCGCTTGATGGATGCGGCGCGGCAAACGCAACTCGCGGGTTTTTCGTATAGCGCTACCGCAGCGCAGTTACGCCTCACCGCGCACAAGATCGCCGATGTCGTGTACGAGAGGCTCGCGGGCGAGCCGGGTGCATTTGCCACGCGCATCGCCTACGTGGTGCGCCGCCCCGGCAAGCGCTTTGAATTGCACGTCGCGGATGCCGACGGCTTTTCGCCGCAGACCATCCTCTCGTCTAACGAGCCGATCATATCGCCCAAGTGGTCGCCGGATGGCACGCGGCTCGCGTATGTGTCGTTCGAGCAGCGCAAACCGGTGGTGTATGTGCAGTCGATCGTCACGGGGGCGCGGCAGGCGGTGGCCAACTTCTTCGGCAGCAACAGTTCTCCCGCGTGGTCGCCCGACGGGCGCCGGCTGGCGGTGGTGCTGTCGCGCGACGGCGGTTCGCAGATGAACCTTATTAACGCCGACGGCAGCGGCCAGCCGCAGCGCCTGGCGTCCAGTTCGTCCATCGACACCGAGCCGAATTTCTCGCCCGACGGCAGCGCGATCATTTTTACCTCGGATCGCGGCGGCAGTCCGCAGATTTATCGCATACCGTTGTCGGGCGGGCAACCGCAACGGCTGACGTTTGAAGGCGCCTACAACGTGTCGCCACGGCATAGCCCCGATGGCAAGAGCATGACGTTTATTCATCGCTGCAGCGGGCGTTTTGCGGTGGCGGTGCAGGATTTGGCGACGCGCCAGATTCAGGTGTTGAGCGATGGCGGCGTGGATGAATCCCCCGGATTCTCGTCCAACGGCCGCATGATCCTCTATGCAAGCGAGATAAAAGGCCGTGGTATATTGGCCGCCGTTTCCAGCGACGGTCGCGTGAAACAACGATTTACCGAAGAAGCGGGTGATATACGGGAACCTGCGTGGGGCCCGATTGTCAGTAAATAGTAATGTTCCCGACCGAATTGATAAAAGGAGTGAAACCATGCTGAAAATTGTTTCCGGATTGGCCGTTGCCGTCATGCTGGCGGCTTGCAGCAGCACGCCCACCAAGGAACAAGCCGGTGCGGCGGTTGAAGACCGCTCGGCAGGCGCGACCAAGCCGACGCCGCAAGTCGTCGATAGAGCGCCCGTCGTGGCGGCCGCCCCGCCGTCGGCAACGACCGGCACGGCCCTCGATCCTGATCTCAAGAATCCGAACAGCGTCCTTTCCAAACGTTCGATCTTTTTCGATTACGACAGCAATGCAGTGAAAGAAGAATATCGCACCCTCGTCGCGGCGCACGCGCGTTACCTCACGCAGAATAAAAACGCGAAGATGATCATTCAGGGCAATACCGACGAGCGCGGCAGCCGCGAATACAATCTCGCGCTGGGCCAGCGCCGTGCCGATTCCGTGAAGCAGATGATGACCGTGCTCGGCGCGGAAGCCCCGCGCGTTGAAACCGTGAGTTTCGGCGAAGAAAAGCCGCGCGGACAGAGCGGCACGGAAGCGAGTTTCGCGGAGAACCGGCGTGCTGATATTGTTTATCAGGGCGAATAAATTTCCAGCGCAATGAAGACGACGTGAAGGGCACAGGCATGCGAGGGACGATCATCACCACAGCCGCCGCGCTGTTTTTTGCGCTGGTGGTGCCATTGGTATTTGCACCCGCGCACGCGGGCATGTTCGACGACGATGTGGCGCGCAAACAAATTGCCGAGCAGGCGCGGCGCGTCGATGATCTGAAATCGCAGTCCGACACCATCTCCGGGCGCATCGGCAAAATTGAAGAGTCGTTGCGCAGTCAACCGGTGCTGGAGCTGGTGAATCAGATCGAAGCCCTCAAGCGCGAAATCCAGGGCCTGCGCGGTCAAATCGAGGTGGTGAACAACGGCGTTGAAAGCAATGCCAAGCGTCAGCGCGATATGTATGTCGATCTCGACACGCGCATGCGGCGTATCGAGGGCGGCGGCACGCCGCCTGCGCCCGGCGCCGATGCCGGTACGGCCCCGCCGCCCGCAGCTACTCCGCCGGCAGTGGCAGGCGCTGCCAGCGACGAAGCGCGCGTCTACGAAGCCGCGCAGCAGCAGCGGCGCAACAGCAATTATCAGGGCGCGATCACCTCGTTTCAGTCGTTTCTCGGCCAGTATCCGCGCAGCCCGCTGGCGCATCGCGCGCAATACTGGATCGGCGATTCGTATTTCAATCTGCGCGATTACAAAAACGCCATCGCCAGCCAGCAAAAACTGATGTCGGCGTATCCCGACAGCGCCTCGGCGCCGGACGCGATGCTCAACATCGCCAGCTCGCAGGCCGAGCTGGGTGACAGCGCCAATGCGCGCAAGACCATGGATAGCCTGGTGGCGCGCTATCCGGCCAGTGACGCTGCAGAGAAAGCCAAGCGCCGCATGACGACGCTGCGCTGACGCTAAGTCGTTCATTCGTTCATTCGTAGCGAACGCCGGTAGTACAATCGGCGTTTAATTTTCCGTGCGCGTAACCCGGGCGCGCGTCATTGAATGAAAACCGCTGTCGTCCTGCTTTCCGGCGGACTCGATTCCGCCACCGTTCTGGCCATGGCGCGCCGGCAGGGCTATGCATGCCATTGCCTGTCGATGGATTACGGCCAGCGCCATCGTGCCGAACTGGTGGCGGCCGCGCGCGTGGCCAAGGCGCTGGGCGCCGCACATCACCGCGTGGTGAAAATTGACCTCGCGGGTTTTGGCGGCTCCGCGTTGACGGATTCAAACATCGCGGTGCCGACCGGCGGTATCGCGCCCGGTATACCCGTCACCTATGTTCCCGCGCGCAACACCATATTGCTTTCTTTTGCATTGGCGAACGCCGAAGTCGTTGGCGCCAATGACATCTTTTTCGGCGCGAACGCGGTGGATTATTCCGGCTATCCCGATTGCCGTCCTGACTACGTCAAAGCGTACGAAACCATGGCGAATCTGGCGACCAGGGCCGCAGTGGAAGGGCAACGGCTGACCGTGCATACGCCGATCATCGCATGGTCCAAAGCCGACATCATTCGCCGTGGTGTCGCACTCGGTGTGGATTACGCGCTGACCATCTCGTGTTATCAGGCGACCGATGAGGGCCTCGCCTGCGCGCAATGCGACGCCTGCCGCCTGCGCCGCGCCGGGTTTGAGCAGGCCAGTGTGGTTGATCCGACGAAGTATAAAATAGTCAATTAAAACAAATACTTATATTATATCATCCACAGCCTGTAAACTGCCCGCTTATGGAATTTAACGTTCATCTTCAAGTGCTCGGCGCGGTATTCGTGATCGCCGTCATCATGGGCGCGGTGGTCAACAAAACGCACTTCTGCACCATGGGCGCGGTGTCCGATTGGATGAACATCGGCGATACCGGGCGCATGCGCGCGTGGGTGTTTGCGATGGCGGTGGCGTTAATCGGCGTGATCGTGCTGGAAGCCTCGGGTACCATCAACCTTTCGGCGGAAACGTTTCCGCCGTATCGCAGCAGCCAATTTGCCTGGCCGCGTTATCTGGTGGGCGGGTTGATGTTCGGCATCGGCATGGTGCTGGCCAGTGGTTGCGGAAACAAGACGCTGGTGCGTGTGGGCAGCGGCAATCTTAAATCGCTTACTGTGTTGCTGGTCGCCATGATCGCTTCGTATCTGATGTTATGGTCGCCGCTGTTTGAAAAAGCATTTTTGCCGTGGTTGCAACCTGCCACCATTAACCTCGCGCAGCACGGTATACCCTCGCAGCAGGCAGGTGACGTGGCGGCAAAGATGCTTGGCCAGGCGCCATCGAAAACCATCAACCTCGCGGTGGCGTTGTTGTTCGCGGCAGGCATGCTGGTGTTCGTGCTCAAGTCGAAGGATTTTCGCGGCAGCTTCGACCATATCCTCAGCGGCGCGGTGGTCGGGCTGGCGATAGTCGCGGGTTGGTACCTCACGGGCGGCCCGCTGGGGCAAGCGTGGAAAGAGTATGCCGAGATGGCCACCGACATTCCCAGCCGCGTGCAGGCGCAGTCGTTCACCTTCGTCAGCCCGATGGGTGACAGCGTGCGCTACCTGCTTGATCCGCTGCACTGGACGCTAATCAATTTTGGCGTGGCGGCGCTCGTGGGCGTGATCGTCGGTTCGTTTGTCTACGCCGTGGCCAGCAGCAATTTTCGCATCGAGTGGTTTGCCTCGTTCGGTGATTTCGTCAACCACGCGATAGGCGGCGTGCTGATGGGCGTCGGCGGCGTGTTGTCGATGGGTTGCACGGTGGGGCAGGCGATCACCGGCATGTCCACCCTCGCCATCGGTTCCATGCTGACGTTTGCGGCGATTGTCACCGGTGCCGCCGCGACCATGAAATTTCAGTACTGGCGCATGATGCGTGAAACCTAGGGCGTAGCCGTGTCAATGGGCTTGCGGATCACGCATTGTGGTGCTGCTGAACGTTTTGGCGTGTGCTTTAGGTTGACCCACACCCCCGCGAGCGGTAGAATTCGCCCCTTTTTGGGCGGTTAGCTCAGCCGGTAGAGCAGCGGACTTTTAATCCGTTGGTCGCGAGTTCGAATCTCGCACCGCCTACCATTTTCAAATCAACGGGTTAGCCTAATCGCTAGCCCTTTGCTTTTTGTGCTTGTATTCCTGTTGGCATTCAATGCGTTAGTATCATCTGATCGGATCACGGAGACGAGGCCATGCAGGTTTTACGCAGAACATTCCTGAAATTCACCGGCAGCGCTGGTGCGCTGGCGGCGCTGGCCGGAGCCGGCCTGATGCGCGCGGGCGAGGCGCTGGCCGCGCCGTGGAACAAGGGCGGTTTTGAATCCAAGGCGGTGGATGAGGCGCTCAAAAGCCTGGGCGCCGCCAACCTGATCGACAGCCGCGACATTACGATTACCGCGCCCGATATCGCGGAAAACGGCGCGGTGGTGCCCGTCGCGGTGGCGAGCAGGATACCCAACACGCAGAGCATTTCGATACTCGCGGAAAAGAATCCGTTTCCGCTCGCCGGCACCTTTGATCTGACGGGGAGCGATGCATACGTATCCACGCGCCTGAAAATGGGCCAAACCTCCAACGTGCGCGTGGTGGTGAAGGCAGACGGCAAGTTCTACACGGCGGTGAAGGAAGTCAAAATCACCATCGGCGGCTGCGGCTGAGTCTGCGCACGCGTATTCGACTAAAGGATCCCTATGGCTGAACCCATGAAACTGCGTGCCACGCTGCAAGGCGACACCGCGGATGTACGCATACTGATCGCGCACCCGATGGAAACCGGGCAGCGCCGCGACGCCTCCGGCAAGCTCGTGCCGCTGCACTTTATCCAAAGTGTTGTGGTCACCCACAACGGCAAGACCGTGATGGACGGGCAGTGGAGCCAGGCGATTTCGCGAAACCCGTTCCTCGGTCTGCGTGTCAAAGGCGCGAAGGTCGGCGACAAAATCGTTGTAACCTGGACGGATAACACTGGCGACAAGCGCACCGACGAAATCGCCGTGACGGCCGCCTGATAGCCAAGAGGAGTGCCCCGCATGGTAAACGTTGGTGCTGCGATGAGCGTTGTCGCACTGATCTTTTTCGCGGGCAGCGCGCTCGCTGCCGATCCGCTGGCGGTAGGCCGCCAGATGTTGATGGAAGACAATCCCGGCGAGCTGTGGATCGATCAAGGCAAAAAATTCTTTCACGACAAGCGCGGGCCGAAGAACGCGTCGCTCGAACAGTGTGATTTCGGTCTGGGCGCGGGCAAGCTCGAAGGCGCGTCCATCAAAATGCCGCGCTATTTTGAGGATACGGGCCGTGTGCAGGATCTGGAATCGCGGCTGCTCACCTGCATGGAGCGCCTGCAAGGCTTTACGCGCGAGGATGTGCAAAAACGCGCGATCAGCCCCGCCAGCAGCAATGGCTCCGATGTCGAAGCGCTCGCGCTCTACATCACCTCGCGCTCGAACGGCCTGAAAATGAATGTCGCGCTCGACCATCCCAAAGTGCGCGAGATGTACAAAGCCGGCGAGCAACTGTTTTATCGGCGCAGCGGGCAAACCGACTTCGCGTGTTTGCAATGCCATGGCGAATCCAACAAGCGCATCCGCCTGCAGGATTTGGTCAACATGACCGACAAAAAACAAATTCAGGAAGTCGTCTCGACCTGGCCTGCGTATCGTGGCGCGCACTTTGTGGTGCGCACCATGCAGTGGCGGCTCTACGATTGTTTCTGGCAGATGCGCCTGCCTGAACTGAAGTATGAATCCGACACGTCGATCGCGCTGACCACCTATTTGCACTATCAGGGCAACGGCGCGGTGATGAAGGTGCCGGGCTTCAAACGCTAGAACGGGCGAGGGAACATGCGAATCAACAAACTGAAATGGACTCTGCTTGCCACCGCGCTGGTCGCCGCCGGCTGCGCAACCTTTCCCGATCCGGCGGTGACGCAACAGGCGGTCGAAAAAATGGTGAGCGAAGATTTCACCGCGCCGTCAGCAGCCCACCTCAAACGTTTGGCGCAAGACCGCTCACAGCAAATATGCAGCAAGATCGGTGAGGCCAAGCTCACGCAGGAGGAATCCGCCGAGGTCGTCAAACTGGCGCGCGCGTCGATTCAATATCCATCGTCCGGCCAATTCGTGGGCGACTGGAAGCGCGGCAATACCCTGGCGCACGATGGCGCGGGCGACCGCATCCAGTTTGGCAAACTCGAAGCGCGCAAGGAAAACGGCGGCCTGTGCCAGAACTGTCACGCGCTTGCGCCCGGCGAGATCAACGTCGGCAACGTGGGCCCAAGCCTTACCGCCTACGGCACGCAGCGCGGTAACTCCGAAGCCATCGCGAAATACACCTATGAAAAAATCTACAACGCATGGGCGTATTTTCCGTGCTCGAACATGCCGCGCCTCGGCGCCACCGGCCATCTGACGCCGGAACAGATTACCCACATGGTTGCGTTTTTGATTGATCCGCAATCGCCGGTAAATACAAAATAGTGTTTAAAAACAAATACTTATATCGATGAAGCAAATTCTTGCCATCGGTGGGCGCGTCGTAACGCGGAGCAGGGGCCCCGCGTGCGGGGATGCGACCGTGGAGACGCGCATTGCGCCGCCGCCCGCAACACGACGTAGAAAGCAGCAATAACCACACATGACTCGTCAAATCCTCGCCATCGGCGGCGCCGCGATACCGGAAGCGCTCGATAATTTGCTGCTGATCGAGTATTTTTTATCGCTGACCAAAAGAAAAAAGCCGCGTGTGTGTTTCATCGGCGCGGCGCACGGCGATGCCGATGCAGGGCGGCTGCGGTTTTACGCGGGCTTTAGCCAGTTCAACTGCACGCCCACGCACCTGCTGCTGTTCGCGCGCACGCCGCGCGATCTGGAATCGTTTGTGCTGGAGCACGACGCGATCTACGTCGGCGGCGGCAACACGCGCAGCATGCTGGCGGTGTGGCGCGAATGGCAACTCGATGTTTATCTGCGTAAAGCCTATGAGCGCGGCATCGTGCTCGGTGGCGCGAGCGCAGGGTCGATTTGCTGGTTCGAGCAAGGCGTTACCGATTCCATTGCCGGGCCGCTGACCGCGCTCGACTGTCTCGGGTTCTTGCCCGGCAGCAATTGCCCGCACTACGACAGCGAAGTGTTGCGCCGACCCACGTACCGCAAGATGGTCGCCGGCGGAAAAATCATCGAAGGGGTGGCTGCTGATGATGGCGCGGCGCTGCACTACGTTGACGGAAAATTGCTGCGCGCGGTGGCTAACCGCCCGCGTGCGAAGGCGTATCGGCTGACACGCTCCGGCAAGGGCGCCGTCGAGAAAGCGCTACCCATACGCTATCTCGCGCGACCCGTTAAACGCTGATTACCCGAGGTCAAGCGCAGGGAAGTCTTCCACTGTGCGCACCGTGCGTTTGCGAGCGCGTTCCAGTCCGTTTTCGCCGATGTCGCAATAAAGCTCCAGCCGGTTACCCGCCGGATCATTGAAATACACGCTGTGCGTCGTGCCGTGGTCAACCGCGCGCACCACCTTGACGCCGTGCTGTTGCAGCGTTTCATAGCCTTCTTTGAGCGCTGCCACATCATCAACCTGCAGCGCAAGATGATGCAGGCCCACCTGGTTCGCTTTCGGCGCATCGGCATCGGGGCCTGTTTCAAACAAGGCGATGTCGTGATGCTGCACACCCAGCGTCAGAAAAATCGCGCGCGGGCTTTCCAACCGGTTCACCAACTCAAATCCCAAAACTTCGGTATAAAACTTCGCGGACTCATCGAGGTTACTCACCTTGAACACCACGTGGCCAACCCTCTTCGCACGTATCATTGCACTACTCCTGTTCGATTTCAGTGCATAGTTCAATCGAGCCGCACGCCGGAATCCTTAATGATGGCGCCCCACCTTTCCGACTGCGCCTTTACAAAAGCCGCGAAGTCCGCAGACGAGCCACCCAGCGGCGACCCGCCGGTGTCAATCAGCGATTGCACAATATCGGGCGCTTTCAGCGCGGCATTAGTTTCCCGGTTGATCGTGTCGATCGCGATTTGCGGCGTGCCCGTGGGCGCAAATACGCCCGTCCAGAACGCCATATCGAATTCCGCCAGCCCGGCCTCGCGAAATGTGGGCAGCGTGGGCAGTGAGGGCACGCGGTTTGCCCCGGATACCGCCAGCGCCTTGAGCTTGCCGGATTTAACCAGCGGCAGCGTGAGGGGCAGGCCGTCCAACACCATGCTGATTTGTCCGCCCAGCATATCCGTCAAGCCTTGGCCCAACTCTTTGTAGTGAATGATGCGGATTTTCGAACCAGTCAGCAGGTTGAATTGATGACAGGAAAGATGCTGGCCCGATCCATTGCCCACTGATACACAGGTTTGATCATCCGGTTTGGCCTTGGCCAGCGCGATGAGTTCCTTGACGGAATTTGCGGGCACCGCCGTATTGACGAAAAGCCCCACCGGCGCAATATTGAATCCCGCAACCGGTACGAATTGTTTGGCGGAGTCATACGGCAGCTTGCGGTAGAGAAAGGGATTGATCGCGAACGGGTGAAATGAAAAAAGCAGCGTATGGCCGTCGGCGACGGCACGCGAAGCGACTTCCGTGCCGATAATGGTATTCGCGCCCGGCCGATTGTCCACCACAACCTGCTGACCCAGTGCCGAAGAGACCTTCTGTGCGAGCTGCCTGGCACGGTAGTCGCCGTTGCTGCTCGCCCCTGCCGGCACGATGAGGCGTATCGGTCGGTTTGGAAAATTCGCGGCTTGCGAAATGTTGGCGCCCATTACAGGCAGCGGCACCCCCACCACGCAAAAACCTGAACAGACGCCTACACAGAAAGTTAACGCTGATCTACGGTTTCGCATCGCACTTTCCCCGGCTGGTTGAGACTGAATCCATTGTAGGAATAGATACCCCGTCCGTCGAGGCATCATCAGGCACTACACTCGTGAGCCGTATTCATGAATAATGCGCTTTTGAAGTGCGGAGATAACCATGGATAGGGTGCGGCAAATCGAGATGGCCGTGCGCGCCGCCGACGCGGGCAGCTTTGCGAAGGCTGCGGCGTCGCTAAACGTGACGCCGTCCGCGGTGAGTCATGCCATCGCCGATCTGGAAAAGCGGTTTCATGTAACGCTGTTTTATCGAACCACCCGTCAGCTCAAGCTGACCGAAGACGGCGAGGAATTCTGCCGTCGCGGACGCGACATTCTTGACAGACTATCCGAATTGGACGCTGCCACCTCCGGCATGCGGGCACGTCTCAAGGGAACACTCAGCCTCGGCATCAGTGTCCCGATCACGCGGCATGTCATTATGCCGCGGCTACCTGAATTCACGCGGCGGCATCCGGAACTTACCGTCGAATGCCGCCAGATGACTGACCCCATCCAAATGCACGCCGAGGGTGTTGATCTGATGCTTTATGTGGGCGAGGCGCCGGTCTCGAATTTGATCGCACGTAAACTCTGCGAAGTCCGCTTTGGCGTCTATGGCGCCCCCTCCTATCTGAAATTGGCCGGAGAACCGGCCCACCCGCGCGAGCTGGAAAAGCGCCGCTGTATCATCTTGAATCCGGTATGGGCTGGGAAACCCCTCGATACCTGGGAATTCCGGCGAGGCACTGAACGCGAAGTTGTCAAAGTGCCATCGGCGCTGGTGACCAATGAACGCGAAGGGCTGGTCGCCGCGGCGCTGTCCGGCGTTGGGTTGGTGCGCATTGGCTTTTTCGATCCCGCGCTGATCGCTTCGGGACAGTTAAAGCGAGTGCTCGGCGACTGGGAATGCATCGGTGGCCCTCCCCTTTATGCCTTGTACCGGAAAACACGTCCGTTGCCGGGCAAGATCGCGGCATTCCTCGACTTTGCCGAAGAGGCTATTGCCGCATTCGATCCCGAAGAACTCACCATGATTCACTATCCGCCGGAGCGCCTACCACGCCGTGCGCGGTAAAATAGGCAGACCATGAGCGAAAAGAACAAAGCACCTGCCGCACCCGTCAGCAACTTCATCCGCAACATCATCGACAGCGATATGGCAAGCGGCAAGTTTGCCACGCGTGGCTGGGGCGGCAAGCCCGGCCCGGCTAACACGCACGCCAATACGCCGCCCGATCCGGCGAAAATCCGCACGCGGTTTCCGCCGGAGCCGAATGGTTATCTGCACATCGGCCACGCCAAATCGATCTGCCTCAATTTCGGCCTCGCGCAAGCCTATGACGGCGCGTGCCATATGCGCTTTGACGATACCAATCCCGAGAAAGAAGAGCAGGAATACGTCGATTCGATCATCCAGGCGGTGCAATGGCTGGGCTTTGACTGGCGCGAGAATATTTTTTTCGCCAGCGATTATTTTGATTTCATGTACGAGGCGGCACAGCATCTGATCAAAGCGGGTCACGCCTACGTCGATGAACAATCCGCCGACGACATGCGCAAAAATCGCGGCACGCTCACCGAGGCGGGCACGCCCAGCGCGTGGCGCGACCGCCCCGCCGCAGAATCGCTGCAACGCTTTGCCGAAATGCGCGACGGCAAACACGCCGATGGCAGCATGGTGCTGCGCGCGAAAATAGACATGGCCTCGCCCAATATCAATCTGCGCGATCCGGCGATCTACCGCATCCGCAAGGCCAAGCATCACCGCACCGGCAGCAAGTGGTGCGTCTACCCGATGTATGCCTACGCGCATCCGATCGAGGACGCGCTGGAGCGCATCACGCACTCGATCTGCACGCTGGAGTTTGAAGACCAGCGGCCGTTTTACGACTGGCTGTTGCTGCGCCTTGCCGAAGGCGGCTTGCTTGCCAAACCCTTGCCGCAGCAAATCGAATTCGCACGGTTGAATCTCACCTACGTCGTACTCTCCAAACGCAAGCTGATTCAGCTCGTCAATGAAAAACATGTCGAAGGCTGGGACGATCCGCGCCTGCCCACGCTGGTGGGCGCGCGCCGTCGCGGCTACACCGCCGAGGGCTTTCGCCTGTTCGCCGAGCGTATCGGCGTGTCCAAAGCCGATTCGTGGATTGAATACAGCGTGCTCGAAGACTGTATGCGCGAACACCTGAACGAAGTCGCCGAACGCCGCATTGCCGTGCTCGATCCGGTCAAACTCATTATCGACAACTACCCCGAGGGCCAGCAGGAAGACTGCTTCGCCCCCAACCACCCGCAAAAGCCCGAACTCGGCAAGCGCACCGTGCCGTTCACGCGCGAGTTGTGGATTGAGCGCGAGGATTTCGTGCAGACGCCGCCGAAAGGTTTCTTCCGATTGTTCCCCGGCAACAGCGTGCGTCTGCGCTACGGCTACGTCGTTAAGTGCATCGGCTGCGACAAGGATGCGCAGGGCAACATCACCGCCGTGCATTGCGAATTTATCCCCGACACCAAATCGGGCACGCCCGGCGCAGACACGGTTAAAGTCAAAGGCAATATTCATTGGGTCAGCGCACAGCACGCCATTGCCGCCGAAGTGCGCCTCTACGACCGGCTGTTCAAGACCGCGCACCCCGGTGCAGGCGACCGGGATTTTGTACTCGACCTCAATCCCGATTCCAAAAAAACCATCACCGCGCAACTTGAACCCGCATTGAAAGACGCAAAAGCCCAAGAGCGCTTTCAGTTTGAGCGCCACGGCTATTTTGTCGCCGACCTGCACGACGCCAAACCCGGCGCGCCGGTATTTAATCGCGCGGTGACGCTGCGCGATTCGTGGGCCGCGGCGCGCTAACACTACGCACGATGTATTCCGTCAAAGAAATTTTCTACACGCTGCAAGGCGAGGGCGCGAACGCGGGCACGCCAGCGGTGTTTTTACGCTTTGCCGGTTGCAACCTGTGGTCGGGCCGCGAGAAAGATCGCGCTGCTGCGGTGTGCCGCTTTTGCGACACGCAGTTTGTTGGCGTGGATGGCCCCGGCGGCGGGAAATTCCGCACGCCTGCCGCGTTGGCCGCTGCGGTGTTGGCGCAATGGCCCAAACGCACGAAGGAGCAGCGCTTTGTGGTCTGCACCGGTGGTGAACCGCTGCTGCAACTCGATCAGCCGCTGATCGCCGCGCTGCACGCGAAAGGTTTTCGCATCAGCATTGAAACCAACGGCACCTTGAAACCGCCGCCTGGCATCGACTGGGTATGCGTCAGCCCCAAGGCGCGCGCGCCGCTGGCGCTCACGCGCGGCGATGAACTGAAGCTCGTGTTTCCTCAAGTCGGCGCGGAACCCGCGCGTTATGAGAAACTCCGCTTCAAACATTTTTTTCTGCAACCGATGGATGGCCCGCGCCGCGCGCACAACACGCGGCTCGCGGTTGCTTACTGCAAGGCGCAACCGCGTTGGCGCTTATCGCTGCAAACCCACAAACTGATTGGCATTCCATGATGAAGCGTCCCGCCCGCACTGCATCTGTCGCTAACGACGTGCCCGAAGTGGAAATTTCCTACGCCTTCGGTTTCGATGCCGCGCATCGTTTTGTTACCGCGCCGCGCGCCCACAAATACAGCGGCGTGCATGGGCACTCGTTTCAGTGCCAGGTAACGCTGCGCGGCACGCCGCGCGCACCGCACGGATTCGTCACGGATCTCGCTAAGGTCGAACGCATATGCCTCGCGTTGCGCAAACAACTGGATCACACATTACTGAATGAAATCAAATACTTGGAGTCTCCCAGTCTGGAGCACTTGAGTATCTGGGTGTGGCAGCGCCTCGCCACCAAACTGCCCGGCCTCGCGCGCATTACCGTGCGTCGTGATTCATTGGGGCAGGCTTGCAGTTATAGTGGCGCTATTATCCACGTAGCGTAAAGCCAACTTCGCGCATCAACCAAAAAAGTAGTCCCCTCGCCCCGCTCGCGGGGACAAGGGCGCATGTAAACCGCCCTCTTTGCTGACACCAAGACAGGAACGACATCATGGCCACCACCGCAGCGTCCACCGCAGCATCAGGCAGCGCGCCTGCCACCGACACCAATGGCGGCCTGTCATTTGTTGACAAGCGCGCATTGCCGCGCGGCATGCGCCACCTGCTCGCGCTTGAGGATTTTATCGAGGAAGCGCGCAAAGTACTGCCCCGCCCGATTTACGGCTACGTCACCGGCGGCGTCGAAACCAATGCCTCGCTGCGCGGCAACCGTTCGGTGTTCGACGAAATCGGCTTCGTGCCCAAGCCGCTGGTGGACACCACCGCGCGCACCATGAAAACCGAACTCTTCGGCCACACCTACAATGCCCCATTCGGCTTTGCGCCGATGGGCGGCACCTCCATTGCCGCCTATCAGGGCGACTTCGTACTCGCGCGTGCCGCTGCCGAAGCCAACATCCCGATGATGATGAGCGGCGCATCGCTGATGACAATGGAAGACGTGCGAGCCAACGGCAAGACCGTGATGTTTCAGGCGTATCTGCCGGGCGACGAGGAACGCATCAGCGAAACCTTCGAGCGCGCCGCGAAAGCGGGCATTGATACCATGGCCGTCACGGTGGATGTGCAGGTGGCCGCCAATCGCGAAAACAATGTGCGGGCGGGCTACAACACGCCGCTGCGCCCGACGCCGCGCCTCGCGCTGGACTGCATGCTGCGGCCGAAGTGGCTGTTCGGCATGTTTCTCAAAACCCTGATGCTCGACGGCATGCCGCACGTCGAAAACATGGGCCCGCGCGTGCCGCTGATCTCCGGCACGGCGATGCGCGGCTACGGACGGCGCGACAAACTGACCTGGAAACACATCGCACACATGCGCAAAATCTGGAAAGGCAATCTGCTGATCAAAGGCGTGCTGCACAAAGACGTGGTGCGCATGGCGCGTGAGCACGGCCTCGACGGCGTGATGGTCTCCAACCACGGCGGACGCCAACTCGACGGCACCGTGTCACCGTTACGCGTGTTGCCGGGCTTGCGTGAGGCCGCCGGCGATATGAAGCTCATCATGGACAGCGGCTTCAGGCGCGGCACCGACGTGTTGAAAGCGCTCGCCCTCGGCGCGGATTTCTGCTTCATCGGTCGGCCCTTCCTGTGCGCTGCGGCGGTGGCCGGTCAGCCCGGCGTGGCCCACGCTATCAAGTTATTGATCGATGAGCTTGACCGCGACATGGCGATGATGGGTATCAACACCACGAAAGAAATGACCAAAGAGTTTCTGATGCCGGCGACGGGGGCAGGGTTTTTGCAGCAGTCGTAGCCGTTCGTACGCCGGCGCTCAACCAACCGCCTAATAACCGCCTTTGTCCGGCGCGCCAACGGGAATCAACGGCGTCCAGCCCGTCAAGCGGCCGACTTCCGCCTTCATGTAGTTCGACATCGCGGAGCGATCGGTGCCCAGCATCACCATCTGAAAACCCTGGTCCAGATAACGCTGGGTGAATTTTGAACTGGCGGTGTGCATGCCGGCGATTTTTTTGTGGCGCTTGCAGGCTTCGAGGATGCGGTTGACGGTGGCGACGTGCTTGGGCTCGTCGTTATCCATCACCGGTGGCAACCCTAATGCTAACGCCAGATCCGTCGGCCCGATGTAGGCGGCATCCACACCCGGCGTGGAGATGATTTCGTCCATTTTCTCGATGCCTTCGGGGGTTTCGATCATCACCACGCACGCCACTTCGTCGTTCGCGTATTTTTGATAATCCGGCCCGGCGTATTGCATCACGCGGTTGGGGCCGTTGCTGCGCATGCCCACCGGCGGGTAACGGCAGGCGGCGACGGCCTGCTCGGCCTCTTTGCGGTTGCTCACCATCGGCACGATCACGCCGTATGCGCCTGCGTCGAGCACTTTCATAATCATCGCCGGTTCGTTCCAGGGCACGCGCACGAACGGCATCACGTTGGTGGTGGAAATCGCGGTCAGCATCGGCACCACGTCCGAATAATCAATGCAGCCGTGCTGCATATCGACGCACAGCCAGTCGAGGCCGGTATGGGCCATCACCTCGGCCTGCACGCAGTGGGGGATCGACAGCCAGCCGCCGACCGCCGGTTTGCCGTCACGCCAGAGTTTCTTGACACGATTGATGCGCATGTTGATTCCTTGGTTGTTGAGTTTGGAAAGCCCTCGCGGATTGTACAACCGTGATGCGCAATGCGGTTGACCGTTCATTCACCGGGCGATACATTGCGTGCGCAGTGTATCCACGGAGGCCCGCCCCATGCGCCGAACTATTTTTCGCGTCAGTGTTGCCGTGCTCGCGCTGGCGTCCGGCGCCGCGTTGGCGCAGCCGCAGCCGCAGCCGAAATCCAACCCGCAAAACTATCCGCAACGACCAGTGCGTTTGATCGTGCCCAATATGGCGGGCAGCGCGACCGACACCGTGGCACGCATGGTGGCGCAGCGCCTCACCGAGGCGTGGGGTTATCAGATCGTGGTGGACAACCGCGCGGGCGCCAGCGGCATGATCGGACACGAGTTGACAGCGCGCGCCGCGCCCGACGGTTACACGCTGCTGATGTCCACCTCGGCGGGC
>JAYVQD010000274.1:0-6954 GCA_043777275.1 Nitrosomonadales bacterium | reverse complement strand
ACACGATTAACTCGCTGCTACTCGTTCTCATTGGCTATAAATCAGTTGCGCCAGTCATGCACCGTTCCAAGGCTTCGTCGCCGGCGCGGTTGCCTGTGGGTGGCTTAAGGTAGTGCCATGAGGCTCTGACCCCTTGCGACCCTTCGCGGCGGTCTGCTTGAGCACGCAGTTCAGCGTTGCGCCACATATGCACGCGCACGCACAACTTCCGGACGTTGCGTATCGCCTTTTTTCGCTAGTTCCATCAACTTGGCGTAGTAGTCGGCGGCTTTGCGGCGATCACCCGCGGCTTCCGCCGCGCGCGCCGCGCCGTAATGGCCCCGGAAGCGGTTCGGCTCGCGCACCTGCGACGCTTCGAACTCCTTGAGCGCCTGCGCTGGTTGTTTGAGCTCGAGCAGCATGTCACCCAGTAGTTCACGAGCGGGGACAATGCGGCCGGGCGTGACGATGTGCTTCTCGTTCTTGTCCTCCAGATCGGCGGCTGTGCGCATGAGTTTCTGCGCGTCATCGGTCTTGCCTTGCGCAAGTGCAATCCATCCCGCCACGGCGAGCCGCTGAATTTCGACTTCGGTGGCCCAGTAATTGTTCTTCGTGTCTTGCAAGGCTTTGTGCAGTCGCGCAAGTTCTTCGGCATCCTTTTCCGCAGCCGCTATGTCGCCGCTGCGCGCCGCGCCAAGCGCTCGCGCGAAATACGTGATGGCGTCGGGAAACAGGAGCTTAGTCGCTTGGGGCTGTAACTGCATCGCCTCGCGCCACGCGCCGCGCTCTATGGCATAGCGCGCAGGCATCGTGGCACTCGCATAGAAGCGGAGAAATGCGGTCGCAGGGTTGATGTCGGTCACCTTAAGCACTTCCTCCATTGCGCGCTTGGCGTCGCCGTCGCGTGCCAGTTGCAGGTAGGCGTAGACGGAATAGTCAGTGGCGTGATACGCCTCATGGCCTTCTCCCCCCTTTATCGCTACTGTCGTCGCGCGCTCGTTGGTCGCAACGGAATCTTCCCAAGCGCCAACGCGGGTAAAGATGTGCGAAGGCATATGCAGCGCATGCGGCGCCGCCGGCGCGATGCTCGCAAAGCGCCGCGCGGCGGGCAGGCCCTGCCTAGCGATGGGCGCCGCGTCATAGCTGTGGATCAGGTAATGCGCTACACCCGGATGTTCGGGATACTTGACGAACAGTGTTTCCAGAATGGCGGCGGCTTTTAAGTAAGCCGCGTAAGTTTGATCCGCCTGTGTTTGTGTGCCCGCGATATACAGCGCACTGAAAATCCGCGCTTCGTCGTCCTCCGGGTAGCGGGCGGCTAATTCTTCAAATGCCTTGGCGCGCGACTCCTGGCGCGAACGTTCCGGGCGGGTCGAAAAATCCTGGTAGTACGCCGCGACGGCCTCGATGTAGTCACGCTCGCGCTGAGTCTTGGGGCTGACGCGGCGCCCTTGATCGATGGCTTCCTGCGCAAGGGCCGCGCCCTTGGGAGAAGCACCAACGCCGGCGAGTGGATTCGACATCAGGATCGCGGCGATGCCCCAGTTCGCTATGGTGCATGACGGGTCTTGCGCAAGTACGTCGCGGAAAGTTTTTTCGGTCGCGCTGAACCAAAACGAATGCAGCATCGCCACGCCGGTTTCAAGCAGCGGCTGCACCTTGGCGTCGCACGAGTTAGTGAACTTGACGCGACCGACCTGGCCTTTGCCTTCATCGTCGTGCGCTTGGGCTGTTCCCGATGCCAGTAATAACCCCGCGGATGCGGTGGCGAGAATTGAGCGTAATTTCATGTCGTCCTCACGTGTAAGTGGAATGATTGTGCTCGTGAAAATCGCCAATATTGCGCTACGGCGGTCGGTCCGCGCTGTTGGCGATGCCTGTTTTGCCACGAAGCGAGTCTCACATCTTTCACCATTGCAACAAATGGGGTAATTGGTATTGGACTACTTCAAAATATGGAGTAATAATCCCGCTATGAACAAATTGAACGCGATGGTGACGTTTGCCTGCATCGTCGATAAGGGCAGCCTCACCGCGGCAGCAGACAGCCTGGATACTTCGCTACCCTCGGTGGTGCGCGCTCTGGCGGCACTCGAACGGGAGTTGGGCATTCGCCTGCTCAACCGCACCACGCGCCGCCTGCACCTGACGGACGAAGGTGCGCAATACCTTGACCACTGCCGCACGGTTCTTTCGGCAATGCAGGATTTCGAGCTCGGTCTCGCCTCCCGTCAGACGCAGCCGCGCGGCAGACTCTCGGTGACGGCGTCTGTTCTGTTCGGTCGTCGCTACGTTGCCCCCATCGCAGCCGGCTTCATCCGGCGCTATCCCGACGTGACCGCGAATCTTCTATTCGTGGACCGTGTCGTGAGCGTCGTCGAAGAAGGCATCGATGTCGCTGTTCGCATTGGACACCTGAGAGATTCTTCGCTGGTGGCGATTCGGGTCGGAGTAGTACGCCGCGTGATCTGCGCCAGCCCGCAGTATTTAAAGCGCTACGGCGTACCACAAAAGCCCGCAGACATCGCGACGCACGCTTGCGTCCGCCACACGGGTCTCGCGCCGCACAGCGAGTGGCATTTTCGCGCCGGCCGGCGCATATTGGCGATCCCGGTGAACGCAGTCATGACGTGCAACGAAATCGACAGCTCGTTGAACGCATGCACGCAGGGCATCGGGCTCGGCATGTTTCTGTCCTATCAGACAGCGCCGGGCAGAAAATCCGGGGAACTCAAATATGTTCTGGAGGCGTTTGAAACCGAGCCGCTGCCGGTGCATGTGATCTATCCGCACACGAAACTCATGTCGCCCCGGGTTCGCGCTTTTGTGGACGAATGTGTGAAGACGCTGCGTCAGGTCAGTTTTGACTGAGGGTCAACAACCCAAAGAGAAAAAGACCAAAGCATTTATATAGCTGTGTTCATCGCCCGTTCCTGATCTTACCGGCCCGTGAAAACCGGTTTGCGTTTTTCCATAAACGCGGTGCGCCCTTCGGCGTAATCCTCACTCGCAAAGCATTCGTCCACCACGCGCTCGCATAATGCGGGGTCGCGCGCGTGATCGTCTTTGGCGATTTCGCCGAGGCACACTTTCACCGCTTTCAAGGTCAGTGGCGCGTTGCCGCCGATGGTCTTGACGTAGTTGGCGACGTATTCTTCAAGCTTATCCACCGGTAGCACACGATTGACTAACCCCATGTCTTTGGCTTCCTGCGCGTCGAACTGGCGCGCGGTGTAAAAAATTTCGGCGGTGTTGGCGGGGCCGACGATATCGTTGAGACGCTTTAACGCGCTGTACTTGTAGCCCACGCCGAGTTTGCCGGCGGGGATGCCGAAGCGCGCATCGTCCGCGCAGATACGCAAGTCGCAGGTGAGCGCGGTGCCGAGGCCGCCGCCCATGCAATAGCCGTGGATCATGGCGATGGTGGGCTTGGGGCAGTTCAACAGTTTTTGCGCGATGGTGACGGACACTTGGTTGTATTCGGCGACCATTTCCGGGTTCGCACGTTTTTCCTTGAACTCGCTGATGTCCGCGCCCGATACAAACGCTTTGTCACCGGCGCCCTTCAACACGATGACGCGGATTGCGGGATCGGCAATGAAATCGTTCAACGCGATGTCGAGGCCCAGCCACATGTCGAATGACATGGCGTTGCGCTTGGTAGGATTGTTGAACGTGATCCACCCGGCAGCGCCGTCTTTGTGTGCGAGGAGTTTTTCGGTGTGGGTGACGAGGTTCATGGGCATCCTTAAAAATTGTTTAAAAACATATAGTTACATTTTATCGGCGGAGATCACGATGCCGCTGTTTATCCACGCATCAATTTGCGCTGCGTCGAACCCTGCTTCACGCAGCACCTCGCGTGTGTGCTCGCCCTTGCGCGGCGGCTGTGTGCGCAAGCCAATGGTGTGCTCGCCCATCTCCAGCGGCAGCGCGGGCAGCTTCGCGCGCTGGCCGTTGGGAAAATGCGTTTCCACCATGCGATTGCCTTGATTCAGATGCGGATCGTCGAATAAATCAGCGGGTGTGGCGAGCGGCGCGAACGGGATTTTCAGGCGTTCGAGTATTTGGCTCATCGCGGCAAACGTGCGCTTTCGCACGAGCGCTTCAACCACCGGCGCAATACGGTCGTGCTCCGCCGCGCGCTGCGGATTGGTTTTGAGCGCCGGGTCTGCGCGCAATTCATGCAAGCCAAATTCATCGCAGAACGCGCGCCAGTGGTTGTCGCTGGTGATGCCGATAAAAATCGTCTTCTCATCCGACGTGACAAAGGTTTCGTAAATCGCCCATGAGCTGGCTTTGTGCGGCATCGGCGGCGGCTCTGTGCCGGTGGCGATGTGCCCGCTCATGTGTTGCGCGACCATATAGGCCGTCGATTCAAACAGCGCGCTTTGCACTTTTTGTCCACGGCCCGTGGTCTCGCGCTCGCGCAGCGCGGCCATGATGCCCACCACGCCGAACATGCCGCCCATGATATCCACCACCGACGCGCCCGCGCGCAGCGGTTGCCCGCGCGGCCCGGTCATGTAAGCGAGGCCGCCCATGAACTGCACCACTTCGTCGAGCGCCGGACGTTGTTCGTAAGGGCCGGAGAGAAACCCTTTCAGGCTGCAATAGACAATGCGCGGGTTGATTTTCGACAAAGCGTCGTAGCCGAAACCCAGGCGGTCGAGCGTGCCGTAGGCAAAATTTTCGACGAGCACGTCGGCTTGGGTTACGAGCTTGCGCAGAATGGTTTTGCCGTCCGCGGATTTGAGATCAAGCGAAATGCTGCGCTTGTTGCGGTTAAACAGCGGAAACAATCCGGCACCGAAACCGACGTTGTGCCGCGTGCGCTCGCCTTCGAGAGGCTCGATCTTGATGACGTCGGCGCCGAGATCGGCGAACACCAGCGAGCACGATGGCCCCATCACGGTGTGGCCGAGTTCGAGCATGCGGATGCCGGCAAGCGGCAGGGGTTTGGGTGCTGTGGTCATGAGGTTTCGTGCGCAGAGATTTCAATTGTATGCGTTTGCAGCCACGCCGTGAATGCGGCTTGCGGTATAGTTACACGGAGAAACGCCCATGAAATCCCCGCTGAACCTACTGGCAATATTACTGTTACCGGCGCTCGCCGCAGGCCCTCTGCTGGCGCAAAACTATCCCAACAAACCCATACGCTATATCGTGGGCTTTCCGCCTGGCGGTTCCACTGATCTGATTGCGCGCACGGCAGCGGGCAAGTTGACCGAGCTGATCGGCCAGCAAGTCATCGTGGAAAATCGTCCGGGCGCAGGCGGCACTATCGCGGCAGAGTTGGCGGCGCGCGCCACGCCCGACGGTTACACCCTGATGCACGCGGGCATGACCATGGCGATCAACCCGGCGCTGCGAAAAAATCTGCCGTATGTGCCGCTGCGTGATTTTGCGCCGGTGTCGCTGCTGGTGAAAATGCCCAACGTGCTGGTGGTGAGTAATGCGTTTCCGGCGAAGACCGTGGCCGAGTTCATCGCGCACGCCAAGGCCAACCCCGGCAAGGTGAGCTACGGCTCGTCGGGCGTGGGCGCGGTGCCGCATTTGTCGATGGAGTTGTTCAAAAAATTGGCGGGCATCGACATTGTGCATGTGCCGTACAAAGGCAGCGCGCAGGTGTTGACCGATCTGCTCGGCGGACAAATCCCCGTGATGTTCGACAACCTGCCGGCGAATCTGCCACACATCAAGGCGGGCCGCATTCGCGCGCTGGGCATTCCGTCGGCCAAACGCAGTCCGCAGTTGCCTGACGTGCCGACGTTTATCGAATCGGGCATTGCAGGTTATGAAGTCACCGGCTGGCTCGGCATGTTCGCGCCCGCCGCCACGCCGCGCAACGTGATCGCAACGTTGAATGCGCATGTGGTAAAAGTACTGAATGCACTGGACACCCAAAAACGGCTGGCGGAACATGGCGCGGAAGCGTCGCCGACCACGCCCGCGGAATTCGGCGCGCTGCTGAAATCAGAAACAGTGCGCTGGGCGCAGGTGATTAAGGATGCTGGCGTTCCATCAGAATAGTTGTTTAAAAACAAATAGTTACAATACTTCATCAAAGACAGGGGATAGACATGTTCAGTCTCAAAGGCAAAGTGGCACTGGTTACCGGCTCTACCAAAGGCATCGGCAAATCCATCGCCGAAGAAATGGCGAACGCCGGCGCGAAGGTGGTGATCTCCAGCCGCAAAGCCGATGCGTGCGATGCCGTGCAAGCGGAGTTCGCCGCGCGCGGTCAGGAAGCGATAGCGGTGCCGTGCAACGTGGGCGACAAAGCCGCCGCGCAGAACCTCGTTGATACCGTAATGAAAAAATGGGGCCGCATCGACATTCTCGTGTGCAACGCCGCGTCGAATCCGCACTTCGGCCCGCTGGCCACGGCGTCGGACGAGGTGTTCGACAAGATCATGCAGACCAATGTGAAAAGCGTGTTCTGGCTCGCCAATATGGTGCTGCCGCAGATGGGCGAGCGTGGCGAGGGCGGTGCGATGATTATTATTTCGAGCATCGGTGCGCTGCGCGGCAGTCAGGTGCTGGGCTTGTATGGAACATCCAAAGCGGCCGAGGCGGGGCTGTGCCGCGCACTGGCGGCGGAGTGGGGGCCGAAAAACATCCGGGTGAATACCATCGCGCCGGGCCTGGTGAAAACGGATTTCGCCAAGGCGCTATGGAGCGATGAATCGCGGCGCAAATCGCGCGAAGCCTCCACGCCCCTGCGGCGTATCGGCGAACCGAAAGACATCGGCGGCGTGGCGGTGTTTCTGGCGTCGGAGGCAGGGTCGTTTGTGACCGGGCAGATGATCGTGGCGGATGGCGGGGTGACGATTTCGGGGTCTTAATAGTTTTGACTTGACCCAATGCTGTTCACTTACTCACCAGTCAATAATATAGTCTACAATCATTGAACGAATGGAGGCGATGCTGGTCGAACAAGACATGAAAGTAGACGGTCGCACGCTCGATCAC